>NZ_JAAQOK010000031.1:0-62106 GCF_011683705.1 Enterobacter sp. 725m/11
TCACAGTGGTGCAATGGCAACGCTCCGAAAGGGCTATTTGCATGTGATGCTTATGTAGTGCCTGCGCAATTGTACATACCCCACGAACGTTGCGAGTGCACAGTTATGTTATACGTAAAAGTATGCCTTTTAGACTCTGGAAACACGGTAGCAGTCATTTCATTGCATGAATCAACTGAAAACTAAGGACAAATCATGAAACGTTATTCACTCTGCCCAATATGCGGGGATGAAGGGTTGCATGAAACGAAAACCAAGATCCTCAGGGAGTTTGAGGGTTTTAAAAAAGAGGTCCCGTTCCATGCATCTGTTTGCGAATCATGTGGCTCAGAAACCCTGACAGTTCAGCAGGCAAAATTTAACAAACGCCAGATGACTGATTTTTATCGAGAAGCTGATGGATTGCTTACAGGCGGTCAGATAAAGGCAATCAGAGAGGATTTACATCTTACCCAATCTGAAGCAGCAATCATTTTTGGTGGGGGCAAAAACGCGTTTACCAAATATGAAAATGGTGACGTAACGCAATCATTTGCGCTGGATAAGCTTTTAAGAACGGCTTACTCGGTTCCCGCTGCTTTTGAGTTTCTGCGTAAAGGTTGTCCAGCCGTAACCACCGTAGAGTATACCAATCGCACTACCGAGTTAGAAACGATCAAGACTTATCTTGTTTCAAAAACTGGTCACCTTAAATACGCGAAAAGTCCTGCTGAAGATTCGGTAAAAGTCATCATCCAGAATTATGTGTCTGAACCAACTCAGCATAATACTTGGCATATGACTAAAACGATTGCCTTAGGTAGTAAATTATGATTTTAAGAGAAGTAAAAGACGTACTGTTGAGAAAGTCTTCTCTCACTTTTGATGCTGACACAAACATTTTTATGTTAGAGGGCATGGATCTAACCCTTCAATCGAATAACCGTATTGTTAGCGTACAAGTTGCTGAAAAATATGAAGACGAAGAGCTAACTAAGATAAGTCGATGCGCATGTCTTTTCAGGCTGCAATGTTCGATAAGAGCAACTGAAGCAGGGCAAGATCCAGAAACATCTAAAGTTCTGTTCGAAATCGAAGCTCAGCACGATGTTGTTTTTGACTCAGACTCAGTTGTAACAATCGAAGAGATAGAAAAGTTTAGCGCTGATGACATAATTAACAATGCGGCTTGGCCGTATTGGAAAGAGCATGTTACTTCGCTTTGTTCCAAAGCTGGACTCAGCCCTTTGCAGGTGCCGTCAGCTCAGAAGAATGATCCAATAAAAATTACAGCCAAGCGAGAGTTGTAAACAAAACCGGCCGCGTGCCGGTTTTTTATGACAATTATACGACAAGCGGGCCCTAAATTTCCACCCCGCCTTATGCATCTTAGTCTCCAGTTGAGCTACTCTTTCTAACTGCTTCCTTTCCTTCATGATCGCTATCAACTGTCGGTACCCGTGGTGCGTCGATGCTTAAAAATCAACTGAGGATTTGCTACCGATTAAAGCTTCGTACTCTTCAACCTGCTTTATATGCTTTGCTTTAAACTCAGGGAAAGCCTGTTCAGCCAAGGCCACATGCCGCTCGCATAACTGAAAGGCCCTCTTAGATTATCGCCGGCGTCTGGCTGACTATAATGCTCTTTGATTTTTCCTAGAGCTGGAAGTGCAGATCAACAATCTGCTCGATCACTAAGCCACCGAAGGCCGTCAACCCACTCTTTGGTTTCCATTGAGTCCCACCTAATGATGTTATTTGCAGCATATCACCGGCGTTTACAAAAATAAATATCATTAAAATACATATTGTTAACTGGAGTTCGACATTTTTGTATACGTTTTGTATTGTGCTATATAAATACGTTTTGTATATTCACTCCATCGAAACGAAACATCGACAGCTGAGCGAAGTTAGCCAGCTGCGAAGTTGAGATTCGGTCAGTCGAACGGCGCGACAGTAAACCATGCGTCGGACGCCCGGCGGGCTCAGGGAGAGCGGCAATGGTGCGTAACTGGAATGTTTTGGGGTGAGTGCAGAAGCAAACCTTCTCGGCGGAGGAGCTTGGCAATGAGTACGCGACCGGAATTAGTCGCCCGGCTGTGCTCACCACCAAAACATTTCTCCCGCATCAGCGGGTAACGACAGAGGGTAAGGCGATGGAGTTTAAGAAAGGAGATGTTGTTACGTGGTCAAGCCAGGCCGCGGGCAGCTGGAAGACGAAAACTGGTGTGATTACGGAAGTGTGGGAATACAAAAAACAAACCCGTTACACCGTAAAAGTTGATCCGAGGGAAGGGTCGACGGCGAAACCGAAGTTTTACTACCCACGCACATCAGCACTACAGAAGGTGTCATGACCCGCTACGGCGGGTTTTGTATCGGTCATACATAGGCAGATTTTCGAGTCTGCCCATTTATGACAACCGGCGGCCATCCACCGCCCATTAGCGCAGAAGTCTTGTATTACCGTTCCGTTCGCCGCGATAAGGCCAAGAGGATTTATGAGCAACAAAACAGGCGGTCCAGCGTTCCCTTACTCAGGGGTCCATAAGGGTGAAAAAGAAAACCAGATAGTCGACAGCCAAGGCATGACGCTGCGTGATTACTTCGCGGCGAAGGCTATGCAGCCGGCTTTGTTAGCGTCGAAGCCAGAGAACCCAGTGGAACGCATGGATATTTATGCTCAGTCAGTAGCTGAAATCTCTTACGAGATGGCTGACGCCATGCTCCGCGCCCGGGAGGCATCATGACAGTAACCCACAACGGTAAGCAGTACACCGCCAAAAAGCTCAACGATAACGAGTGGCAGCTGACGGCGGTATCGGCACCGCGTGAAAAGCTGGTGCTTAACCGCTGGCAGATGCATATCGCTGGCCTCCTGAAACAGGTTGAGGTGAAGGTATGACTATCAATCATCAGTTGCTGCGGCTTGCGCAGCAGAAAGCTCGTGACGCCAAAGCGCAGCGCAATGGCGCCAAATGGATGGAAGCCAATGAGGAGATGAAAAGAGCTGCTGGCATGCCGTGGTATCGCGGACGTCAGGTTTCGACGCAGTAATTATTCCTGATGCCTGATTACCCTGACTATCCTTCGCCGCATATCCTTGTAATTCTGAGCAATATAGTCGCCAGTCCGCATGTTAAAGATAGTAACGTCAGTATCGGGAGAATCAGGATCGAATTGCTCCACAAGCCATTCATCATTATCACCTGATATAGCAACCACGTCCCCTTCACTGAAAGCAATAAATTCCATGCTCGCAACCTCTTTAATGGTGGAGTCATGAATTTAGCCAATCAGCAATAAATCATCAAATTCACGCGCTTTGGTAGCCAATTTATACCGGGCTTTGCACATCCAAATTTCAGGAGTTCAGAAATGAACGCATACCTCACTTACGACCGCATCGAAGATCAGCGGTGGGTTGAGCAACAGCTCACCGACGAAAAAGAGAAGTGGATCGACGACCGGGCGCAGAAAATCATCGACATGATGCCAAAAGAGCCGTCCGGCCTCTTCCACTTCTCCGTACCGATTGACTCCAGCCCATACGAAGGACTTCGCAGCGATAAAGCTGGCGAGGCCTACAACGATTTCATTTCGGCAGTTGCTTACGCCCAGGCGGAATACGACTGGGAACACCGTACCGGCTGCCCGTTTTAATTTTTGAGGGATTTAACAATGAGTACTGCACTTTCCACCATGGCCGGGAAACTGGCCGCACGCCTCGGCATGGATGCCGGTACAGACCTGATGAATACGCTGAAGAATACAGCGTTCAAAGGTGGCAACGTCACGGACGAGCAGTTTACAGCCCTGTTGATCGTCGCCAACCAGTACGGCCTGAACCCATGGACAAAAGAGATTTACGCATTCCCAGATAAAGGCGGGATTGTCCCGGTCGTCGGCGTTGATGGATGGGCTCGCATTATCAACGAACATCCTCAGTTTGACGGCATGGAGTTCTCTTACGACAAAGAGGAAGGCGCGTGCACCTGCAAGATTTACCGCAAAGACCGCAAGCACCCGACAATCGTCACCGAGTACATGGGCGAGTGCAAACGCAACACTCAGCCATGGCAGTCCCACCCTACCCGCATGCTTCGCCACAAGACGCTGATCCAGTGCGCGCGTCTGGCCTTTGGTTTCGCTGGCATCTTCGACCAGGACGAGGCCGAGCGAGTGATTGAAGGAACAACGGCAGAGGTTCATGCAGGCCATGAATCAGATAGCCGTCGTCCGGACCTGATCGCAAAAGGCGAGTCTGCCGCGCGCCTTGGAACCGTTAAGTACCAGGAGTTCTGGGTGGCGCTGAGCGCTGAAGAGAAGCAGGTGATCGGCGCAGTTGAGAAGCGACGCATGTATGACATAAGTCTTGCTGTCGACAACGCCGAACCTGTCAATGTCGCAGAGACGGAGGCTGAATGATGGAGCAACGCACCCCTGAATGGTTTGCTGCGCGTTGCGGCAAGGTCACAGCCAGTCGCCTGGCTGATGTCATGGCCCTGACTAAGTCGGGCTACTCCACCAGCCGCCAGAACTACATGGCCGAGCTGATTTGCCAACGGCTGACCGGGAAGCTGGAGGAAGGGTTTTCGAATGCCGCGATGATGCGCGGCACTGAACTTGAGCCAGTGGCACGCGAAATGTACGCGCTGAATGAGTTCGATGCGGAAATCACTGAAGTTGGACTCATCAATCACCCAACCATACCCGGATTCGCAGCCAGCCCGGACGGACTTGTCAACGACGACGGGCTTATCGAAATCAAATGCCCCAACACCTGGACCCATCTTGAAACGCTGAAAACTGGCGAGCCAAAGCGCCAGTACATGCTGCAAATGCATGCGCAGATGATGTGCACCGGGCGGAAATGGTGTGATTTCGTTAGTTTCGATGATCGCCTGCCGCCTGACCTCGCCTATTTCAAGAAGCGAATTCATTTCGATGAAGAGCTGGCGCGCGAAATCGAGTCTGAGGTTAAGAGCTTCCTTGCAGATCTGGAATCGGAAATTCTGAAAATCACAGAGCGTGCAGCATGAAACGCACACCCTTTTACCGCAGGCCCGGGCGAACCGGGCAATTTTCCGGCCTCCGTGAACGCGTTATCTGGATGATTCAAACGCGCGGCCGCCCGGTAACCGGTAGCGAAATCGCTGAGAAGTTTGGCGTAACGCTCATCGAGTTCAACCGGGTCGCCAATGGCATTACCCGCGGCACCGGGCAAATAGCGCAGATCGTTGAGTCGGAAAAATGGCTCAACGAGGACGGAATCTGCGACCGGAAATTCGACCTGGTAACGAAACCAAAGGTCGTAACGCCGCAAGGTAAATCGCGCCTGTTCACCCGGCGCGCCATAGAGCAATCGCAAGAAGGTAGACGGCAGGAATGCATTGAACGTGCCGCCCGCCGTCGCCGCCTGATAGCTCAGGGCCTCTACATCGACGAAATGGAGTCCATCCTATGACTCACGCTCACGACGACATCAGGGTTGGCACACTGCGCCTCCCCTACATTGGTAACAGCTGGCTAATGCCATGGGGTGAAGTAATCAGCAATCCATTAAAGGCGAAGCGGCTCGCTGAGGAATATCGGGAAAGGCAGGAGGTGGCATGAATGAGCTGGCTCTTTTCGCAGGCGCTGGCGGAGGAATACTCGGAGGTATCCTCCTTGGCTGGCGGACAGTATGCGCAGTTGAACGTGATGCCTACGCCGCACAAGTTCTCGCGCAACGACAAAATGATGGAATCCTCAAACCTTTCCCGATTTGGTCTGACGTGTGCAGTTTTGACGGAAAGCCATGGCGAGGAATTGTTGACGTCGTTTCTGGCGGGTTTCCCTGCCAGGACATTAGCGCAAATGGTAATGGCGCCGGCATCAACGGACGTCGTTCCGGACTGTGGACAGAAATGGCGAGAATCGTCAGTGAAGTACGACCTGCATTCGTCTGCGTGGAAAATTCGCCGCGACTCAGGGGAAAAGGTCTTGCCGTGGTCATCGGTGACCTTGCCGAGATGGGGTATGGCTGCGAGTGGTTTCGTCTTTCAGCATCCAACTGCGGAGCGCCCCATGAAAGAGACAGGATGTGGATTGTGGCCTACAGCGAAGGCCACGATCCGCGGCGACTGTCCAAGCGAACGGCTTCGCAGAACTCCAGACTTGCCGAGTGCGATAAAGATGCGTCCGTTGCCGGATGGGTCGCAGCCACACCAAGATGGACAGCTGAACCCGGAATGGGTCGAGTGGTTCATGGGCTGGCCCATAGGGTGGACAGAATTAAAGCCCTTGGCAATGGACAGGTTCCTCGAGTGGCAGCAACAGCATTCTCCATCCTCAAAAATTCATAGTGAGGCGAAGATGGATTACGTATACGAAACAAAAACACCAGCGGATCAGCGCGACCTATGGCGTACTCCACCAGCCCTTTTCGCTTCCCTTGATGCTGAGTTCTGCTTCCAGTTGGATGCCGCTGCGGCGCCGTATAACGCACTGTGCCGGAGGTTCATCACCGCTGAGCAGAACACGCTGGAAACGCCATGGGCTGATTACCTGAGCATTCCCGGCTATGTCTGGCTGAACCCGCCATACAGCGACATCACGCCTTTCGTTAAGAAGGCCGCTGCCGAGAGCTCCAATCAGATCGGCACGGTCATGCTGGTGCCGGCAGATACTTCGGTTGGATGGTTCAGGGAAGCTATCCAGACCGCCAGCGAGGTTCGATTCATCACCGCCGGGCGGCTGGCATTTATCAACCCGATCACCGGTAAGCCCGTCAGCGGAAACAACAAGGGCTCAATGCTCATCATCTGGCGACCGTACCCGCGCACACACTGCCACTTCGCAACTGTGGACCGGGACGAGCTGATGGCTTTCGGGGCGAAACTTCTCGCCCGTCGGGAGGCCGCATGACGCCAGACACAGAAAACGCCAGTATCAAGGCACTAATCACCAGGTCGCTGTCGCGGCCTTTTTTATTGCTGGCGTTCACATTCAACCGTATTAACCGACAGTTCCGTTAGCAGTAATTATGTCTAGTATTAACATGTTTAGTTGATGTACAGAACCAGTAGGGGAGCATACTATTTGAATGTTCTCCGATAATTCCGCGACTACAATTATATTCGGCAGTCTTAGAATACGCTAATCTCAATATGATTAGATATATATTCGGCAGCAACACCTTTGGACAGCTTTTAATTTAAAATACCTCATATTTTCGAAATAAGATATCAACAACCACCATCACATTTTAGATATAAACATACTTCATAAGCACAAGGAGAGAAATAAACAGGCTTGACTAAAAAATACAGTTGCTATAGTTTTTAATTGATTTAACCACAAACTTATAAGGGATATAAATATGGCTTGGACTGGTTTCGGTGGAAGTTGGTCAGATGGTGTTCACAGCGGTGGAGACAGCTCCGGTAGTATTGGAGGCAGTAGTGGAGGTATGCGAGCACCTTCACCTGCCGATATTGCTTCTCAATTTAATAGTTACGGTGGAACACAAATTACAGCATCGCAAGTCTCAAATATTAAAAGTGACGGTTCTGGGGGTTATACAGCGAATATACAGGGACAGAATAATACTGTTTCTTCTGAAACTGGCAGTCGAACTTCTAACACCGTGGGCGGATTTTCAGGTGTATTAACCTCTGCGGGCAAAGGAAGCAATAGTAGCGGATCAACAGGTTCAAACGATTCTGTTGTTCCAGGAGGATGGAGTATCAAACCAGGGGATTGGAGCAAATTACCGGACGAATTCGATACGACAGTTGATCAATTCAAATATAAAGTGAAGTTAGATCAATTCGGTAAAGCTACTTCAGTTACGCAAACAGCACCCCGCCCATATACAAAAGCTGAAAATTTGAAAGTTGCAGTAGCAAAATCACAGAATAAAAAACCAAGTGATTTATATCCAGAACTTGATTTCTCTAAAGGAGAACCAGAACGACAGGCCAAGGCAAAAAAAGAAGCTGAAACATCTTGGAAAACATTGCCCCCGAACATTAGAACTTTTGATGTATATGTTGAAGGCTTTAGATACGCGGTCAAATTAAACGAGCAAGGAACAGTAATCTCAACTACTAAAATAGCTGATCGTCCATACACAAAAGCTGAAAATCTCAAGGTAGCGGTGGCAAAAACAAATAATAAGACACCAGGAGAAATGTTCCCGGAGCTTGATTTTGCTAAATCAGATCCTGAGAGAAAGCAAAAAGCTTCACAAAGCGCACAGGATTTGTTCAGTTCTTTTCCAACTAATGCTATCAGCATAGCTTCCGATTTTTATAAAGCATTAACAGAAAAATTTGGGGATAAACTAACAAAGGAGGCTAAAGCGCTAGAGGCAATGGCAAAAGGTAAAAAATTACGAAATGCATCAGAAGCGATAGCTGCATATGATAAATACAAAGGTAACCTTAACAAAAAATTCAGCGTGGCTGACCGAAACGCAATTGCAAAAGCCCTAGAGTCATTAGACAAAGCCACTATGGCTGCACAGTTACAGAAAATGAGTAAAATGTTCGGTGTAGTTGGCGAAGCAATAGCTTGGGGAGCTTTTGTGAATGGGATCGTAAAAGGTTTTCGAACAGGAAACTGGAACGATGCGATCATTTCTGGTGAAAAGATTGCAGCAACAAAAATTGCATCTTTATTAGTTGTTACTGCATATGCCGTAATAGCAACAACTCCAATCGGAATTATAGGGTTTTCGGCAATCCTCGCTATAACAGCTGCTTTGATTACAGATAAAGCGCTTGAGGATTTAAATAAATTCATCCTTAGCCTTTAAATACGTAGAGCAAGAGATAATTTATCTCTTGCTCATTTTATATAACACCAAAAAGAGCCCCAAAGGTAATGACAAAACTAAGCACAATGTGAAAACACCGTTATTCCAATACTGAAGAGGAATCTCACCCTTTTTAAACCCACGAAAAAAATTCGCAACGAAAGGGAAAAACAAACTGCTTAATGTACAATATGCAATCAATATTAGACTTTCCTTTAAATTAAGGTTTGAGCTTGCAAGAACCAGAACAAATACAAGTATGTAGAAACATATGCATAAAAAAAAGTCAGCAAGGTATTTTTTCATTACCATCCTCCCTTTATCACAAAATCAATTATCCTTTCCACAATATTATCATACCCACTTATCTGGTAGCCAGATTAATTGATGGAGGCATGAACAGGATCTTTATAAAGATCGCTAGACATCACAAAACGCTTTCAATTCCAGACTAAGTATGGTCGCCGGTAAAGCGCTGACAGATTCTGGAAGTGGCTACTAGTTCCAAACTGCTGATATTACAAATTATGTAATGACGACAGCGAACATAACTGTGAAAGCCCTAATAGTTTTAACGACTTATCGTGTTTTTTACTTTGACGCAATTGATTGCCAGTTATGAACTGGCTATTGGGTGCGAAAGCACTGCTCCGTTTTCCCTTTTGCCCGGCCCCGCGTCGGGCTTATTTTTACCTGATTTCGATTAATCAACACGTCAACGCGGCCTCGCTTATAATGCCTGGCGGCTAAGGAGTTCTCATGGCTAAGCTTCTCAACTTGCAGGAATGGGCTGCTGAGGTCTACACGACTCCCCCATCCCTTTCTACTCTGCGACGATGGACGCGGGAGGGGCGAATTTATCCCGCGCCTGAGCTGCACGGAAAGGAATATAAGGTTCAGCCTGACGCTATCTACGTGGATCCGCGCAAGAAGAATCTGCGCGCTAAACCGAAACACACCAAACTGCCGTCTGGCGGTACCTTACTGGAGAGACTGACTCATGGCGAAAAGGCCAGTACGTTACGACGCTAACCTGCCCCGTAACCTGACCTATCGTAAAAGAGACAGACTTTACAGCTGGCGCAATCCGGTGACCGGGCAGGAGATTTCTCTTGGCCGGATTGATCGCAAGGACGCTGTTGCCCAGGCCATTGAGGCCAACAACTACATCGACCAGAATTACCTTCCCTCTACTCTACTGGATCGCATAAAAGACGTGCCCACTTTCACAGTGGCTGTATGGCTGGAGCGTTACGAGGTAATTCTCGAGCGGCGCGAGCTGAAACCAAACACGATGAAGGTCAGGCGAAACCAGATCGCCACCATAAAGGAAGAGTTCGGCAAAATTCCCCTCGCTTCCGTCACGACAAAGGACATCGCCTCATTTCTTGAATCGTACATTCTCTGCGATAAAAAGAGCATGGCTTCCGGGCTGCGTTCTGTCTTAATGGACATCTTCAGGGAGGCGATCGTTGAAGGTCATGTCGACAGGAACCCGGCCGAGCCGACGCGAACGCCGACGCCGAAAGTTAAGCGAGAGCGCCTGTTACTCGAACAATTTACCGTCATCCGCCAGGCCGCGTTAACTCATTCTGACTGGGCGCCTAACGCATGCGATCTGGCGCTGTCCACCGGCCAGCGGCGGGAGGATATCTCACTGTTCAGGTTCAGTGACATTAAAGACGGGAGGCTTTTCGTTACTCAGGAGAAAACAGGTCACAAACTGGCGCTCCCCCTTGATTTGAGGCTGGACGTCGCCGGGCTTGTGTTGCAGGATGTCATTGATCGATGCCGGGTGAATAACCCTTCCGACTTCCTGCTTTACTCGCCGGTTCGCCGCGGGGGGAGAAAGCCGGGGCCGCTAACTCCTGACGGACTCACCCAGGCTTTCGCAGAGATAAGGGATTCGACCGGGTTAAAATTCGGTCCTAACCCACCGCCTTTCCATGAGATCAGGAGTCTGGCGAGCAGGCTCTACGAAAAGGAGCGCGGAGAAGAATTTGCTCAACGTTTACTCGGCCACAAAAATTTAACAATGACCAAAAAATACCTGGACGCACGCGGTGCAGAGTATGTTATGGTTTAGACAGGATATGGAATATTCGAGTAATTTTCGGGGGATTTCGTGTTAAGACCGAAAAAACCTTTGAGAAACAAATAGATAAAAAGAGACCGAATACGATTCCTGTATTCGGTCCAGGGAAATGGCTCTTGGGAGAGAGCCGTGCGCTAAAAGTTGGCATTAATGCAGGCTAAGTCGCCTTGCCTTTTAAGAATAGATGACGACGCCAGGTTTTCCAGTCCACAGCAAAAGTGGCCTGAAAAAAAGCGTCAGAGCATCATTAAAAGTGAAAAACCGCAGTGCTTTGGCGAGCATCTGCGGTTTTTTTATTGGAAACCTGAACGTCAGCAGAGCTTGTCAGCGCGCTCGATAAACGGTGCCAGGCTCATCTTCTGCCCCGGGTTGGCCGGGTCATCAATCTGAATCACGCTGACTGGCTGACCGCTGCTCTTGCCGCTGGCGACCTGCTGCTCAGCGGTATCGTTGAGCGGGTACTGGACCAGCGTGCTCGGGTTGATCGCATACAGCGCATGGCCCGGACGGCAGGTCAGCATCACCTCTTCGCGATTAAAGGCCCATTTGTCTTTGCCCACTTCAAAGCGGCTTACGGTGATTACCTGCGGTGCCGCCAGAGCGCTTCCCGCCCAGGCCAGCAATAAGAGAGAAAGTACTGTCTTTTTCATTTAATAGTTAACCTTGTCAGAAGGGTTCCCAGGTAGCAAACAGACTGACCGTTGCCAGAACCAGCGCGCCCAGCACCACCTCTGCCTGTGTCATCCTGATAAACATCTGTTGTTCGCGCCCGGAATCCGGACGGAACCGTGGCACCAGAAAATACCGATTTGCCAGCGCAATTGCCACCATCAACGCCACGAGAGCACATTTGAACAACAAAAACTGCACGTAGCCAGCCTGCCAGGGAATATGGAAGCCCAGAATCAACAGCGCATTCACTACGCCGGTAAGCAGCACGCCTGCGACGGCATAATGCCCCACGCGCGAGAAACGCATCATGGTATAGATGGCCGCGTTCTGCCAGCGTCCTTTCGCCAGACGCATGCAAAACAGCAGCGGCAGCAATCCACCCACCCAGGTTGCGGCACACAGCAGGTGAACAGCATGATTGAGTCGCTGTATCGCCCCCATCGGGCCGTCGCTCATCGCCGCGTGCCCTACCCCTGCCAGCAGGATAAGCTGGCCCATGGCGAGCAGCAGCAGGCGCGAGCCTTTCAGCGGCGCGAGCCACGCGATGACAACGGTGATGGCAGCGAGGATAATTTGCCACAACCAGACGCCACCAAACCGCGTTCCCAGCACGCTGTACCAGATTTGCGGGTTAAACACATCGCCCCAGCCGTTGCCCATTAAGCCGCCCTGAAGCATAAACATCAGGATCGCAGCGGTCAGGCTGACGATGGACGCCACTCTCTGCTGGAGCTGGAAACGCCGGGCCATCAGGCGGTGCAGCCCGGAAGGCGCAAACCAGACGCTGTAAAGCGCGTTGCCAAAAACGAGCATTAGCGCCGCAAAATGGATAAAGCGCAATCCTACGTATAACAGTCCCAGCATGCTATTTCACGCTGAAGCGATAGCTGCCTTTGGTTTTATGGCCGTCGACGGAAACCACGTGCCAGTCCACCCGGTAAGCCCCCGGCGCCAGCGTCTGTTCCAGCGGAACGGTCAGCTGTGCTTTGTTCTTTTCGTCTCGCGTGGCGGTACCGGTTTTGATCACCTGCTTTTGCGCATCCGTCACCACGACGCCGCTAAATCCGGGCTCGATACCTTCGGAGAAATTCAGCGTCAGCACCTGCGGTGACGCCACCTGGCTGTCCGCTGCCGGGCTCTGCTGCTCAAGATGCGCATGCGCCAGCACGGAGGGTGAGATTACCGTTGAGGCCAAAAAAACCAGTGCGCATACCGCGCGGGAAGCGGATAAACCCATCACAATCATTCCTTTTTGTTATGTCTGTATGCTAAAGAATAACGCTGTATAATAAACGAGTCGAGGATCATCCCGCTCTGCTTGTCATCGTCGCGCAATCGCGGTAACGTTGCCGCCGCAAAATAAGGAGAAGGTAATGAAGATCAATCTGGCCGCCCTTCCTCAGGACGAGATGGATAAAGTGAATGTCGATCTCGCTGCCGCTGGCGTCGCCTTTAAAGAGCGTTACAACATGCCCGTCGTGGCTGAAGTGGTGGAGCGAGAACAGCCCGCCCATCTTCGTGACTGGTTTCGCGAAAGGTTAATTGCCCACCGTCTCGCCTCGGTCAACCTCTCCCGCTTGCCGTACGAGCCGAAAGTTAAATAAGCTTAACGACTCGTTACACTTCCTTACGCGGAATCTGGCAGGATAAGAAAACCCTGATTAAATTAGGTGTACTCTTTAATCCCTGCGACTCTGTGTATAAGGAAGTCACGATGTCACATTGGAATATTGCGGCAGCCCAGTATGGCGGGCAGCATCACAGCGTAGATGACCATATTGCGCACCATCTCCACTTTATTGCCGAAGCAGCACATCATCAGTGCGATTTGCTGGTTTTCCCGGAACTCTCATTAACCGGCCCGGGCGCGACGGCATTACCGCTTCCGCCCGAAGACGATCGACTACAGCCATTGCTTGATGCCGCGCATTTTTACCGCATTACCCTCATTGCAGGGCTTCCCGTTGAACGAAACGGTCAGCGCCAGAAAGGCCTTGCGCTGTTTATCCCCTCCCGCGATCGTATTCTGCGTTACCCTCAGGGGAGCGGCGCCAGCCTGGTGCCGGGTGATAAACAACTCACGATTATAGATGGGCAAAGCGATTCACCGAATCTTGATCCGCAGGCAACACTCTTCACCAGTTGCCAGTCGGTGAGGGATTACCGCTGGCGACAGTCCATCAATACCCTGCAGCGCTTTGCGCACAGGTATGCCATCGCGGTGTTAATGGCAAATGCCGGCGCGGGCAGCGCGTTATGGGATGAAAAAGGCCAGCTGATCGTTCGGGCAGATAAGGGTGAGCTCCTGTTGACCGGCACGCGCAACGGACAGGGTTGGCAAGGCGATATCATTCCTTTAGGCTAAGCGTTTTAAGCTCAGGAGATTTTCATGCTGCGCGTCATTGATACCGAAACTTGCGATCTTCAGGGCGGAATTGTGGAAGTGGCCTCGGTCGACGTGGTTGATGGAAAAATCGTCAACCCGATGAGCCATCTGGTGCGCCCCGATCGTCCTATTAGCCCACAGGCCATGGCTATCCATCGCATTACAGAATCAATGGTGGCGGATAAACCCTGGATAGAAGACGTTATCCCGCACTACTACGGCAGCCCATGGTACGTTGCCCACAACGCCAGCTTTGACCGTCGGGTACTCCCCGAAATGCCCGGGGAGTGGATTTGTACCATGAAGCTGGCGCGTCGCCTCTGGCCAGGGATCAAGTACAGCAATATGGCGCTGTATAAATCCCGCAAGCTCAGCGTCAGAACCCCTGAAGGGCTGCACCATCACCGCGCCCTGTATGACTGCTATATCACCGCTGCGCTGCTCATAGATATTATGAACACATCGGGCTGGACGCCGGATGATATGGCAACGATCACCGGACGCCCTGCGCTGCTGACGACGTTCACCTTCGGCAAATACCGCGGGAGAGCGGTATCGGATATTGCGGATAAAGATCCGGGCTATCTGCGCTGGCTGTATAACAACCTCGACAAAATGAGCCCGGAGCTGCGCTTAACCCTGAAACACTATCTGGGCGAAGCTTAACGCTGCACACGGCCTGGCAACGTATCCTGCGCCAGGCCTATCAAAAAGGCATACTCCAGGGCCACCCCTTCGTAGGATTTGAATCGACCCGATTTCCCCCCGTGCCCGGAGTCCATATCGGTACAGAGCAGCAGCAGGTTGTCATCGGTTTTCAGCTCCCGCAGCTTTGCTACCCATTTTGCCGGTTCCCAGTATTGCACCTGTGAATCGTGCAAACCGGTCGTCACCAGCATGTGCGGGTACGCTTTCGCTTCCACGTTGTCATACGGGCTGTACTCTTTCATATAGCGATAATAGGTTTCATCCTGCGGGTTGCCCCACTCCTCAAACTCCCCGGTCGTCAAAGGGATGGACTCATCGAGCATAGTGGTAACCACATCGACAAACGGGACCTGCGCAACAATGCCCTTAAAGCGATCGGGCCGCTGATTGATGACCGCCCCCATCAGCATCCCCCCCGCGCTGCCGCCCATGCCGAAGCAAAGCTGAGGATCGCCATAGCCTTGCTCAATCAGCGCATCGCAGACGTCGAGATAGTCGTTGAAGGTGTTTTTCTTTTTCAGGAATTTCCCGTCTTCATACCAGTGCTGCCCCAGCTCGCCGCCGCCGCGAATATGGGCAATGGCGAAAACAAAGCCGCGGTCGAGCAGGCTTAATCTGCTGCTGCTGAAGTCGGCATCCATGCTGGAGCCATAGGAGCCGTAGCCGTAGACCAGGATCGGATTTTTACCCTTCTGGAAAAGCGCCTTATGATAAACGAGCGAAACAGGCACTTCCACGCCATCGCGCGCGGTGACCCACAGGTGTTCGCTGCGGTAATTGTCGGAATCAAAGCCCTTCACTTCGGTTTGCTTAAGTACCTGGCGCTGTCCGGTATCCATATCCAGCTCAAAGAGCGTATCCGGCGTAGTCATCGACGAGTAGCCGTAGCGCAGCCGGGACGATTCAGGTTCCGGGTTAAAGCCGATCCACGTGACGTAGGCCGGATCGTCGAACGCAATCCCTATCACCTCACGCGTTTTACGGTTGATCTGCCGGATACTGGTCAGCCCCCGCTGGCGCTCCTCCACCACCAGCCAGTCGGTAAACAGCGTGAACCCTTCCAGCATCACCTGATCCCGCGCGGGAATGAGCACCTCCCACTTGCGCTCGTCGCGCACCTTGGTTTTGTACAGACCAAAGTTCTTGCCTTCACGATTCGAACGCAGATAAAAGCTGTGCTGGAAGTGATCCAGGCTGTACTCGTGGTCCTTGCGGCGCGGCAGGAAACAGAGCGGCTGGGCGTCAGGCAGTTCGGCATCCAGGAGCAGCACTTCCGAGGTGGTGGCGCTGGCGAGGAAGATAATCACATAGTGGCGCGAGGAGGTTTTATGCAGGCTGACATAAAATGTTTCGTCTTTCTCTTCATAGACCAGCTCGTCATCGGCTGAGTCCGTGCCTACGGTATGGCGCCACACCTGATAAGGCAGCAGCGTAGAGGCGTGCTTTTTAACGTAGTAGACCGTCTCGGAATCGTTCGCCCAGACAAAATCCGGGGAGACGTTTTCCAGCATTTCCGGATACCAGTTGCCGGTTTCCAGATTGCGAAAACGCAGGCCGTACTGGCGCCGGGAGAGATAATCCTCCGCCAGTGCCATGATGGTGTTGTCAGGGGAGATGGACATACCACCCAGGGTATAAAACTCGCTGTGGGCGGCGCGCTGGTTCGCATCCAGCAGAATGTCCCATTCATCCCACTCGGCGCTTAATACCGACTGTCGTTGATAGATGGGATACTCGTTGCCCGGCTCATAGATATGGCGATAGCGATAGCCGTTTTTGGTCCAGGGCGCGGAGATGTCGCGCTGGGGAATACGCTGCACCATTTCGTTCAGCAGCTGGTCCTGCAGCGCCTGCTGGCTGGCCATGACCCTGCGGCCATAGTCGTTTTCCTCGTGCAGGTAGTCGAGCACCTCTGGCCGGGAACGCGAATCGTCCCGCAGCCAGTAGTAGTTGTCTATGCGCGTATCGCCATGCGTGACGATCGCATAAGGAGTACGTCGGGCTTTCGGTGGCATGTCATCATTCTTTTAAGTTTTACACCCTATAAGGTTGGCAAAACCCGCGCATGATGCAAGCGAAACATGACCCCGGGGGCGCGAGTTAGCCCTGTAGCGCCTGTTTTTGTTCCCCGATATCTTTTTCTATCCCCTCGCGCACGTCCTGAGGGATCTTCAGCGCGTCGCCGAGGGCGTTAAGGTAGCTACGCTCCATAAAGTGATCGATATCTATGGCAGCACAGCTGAGAAAATAGAGTTCCAGCGCCTCTTCCTCATTTTTCACGCTCAGTGCCAGACGCTGCGGATCGAGCGGCTGATCAATGGCCTGCGCCACCAGCGTTCTGCCCTGTTCTTCAACACCCGCCTCGCGTAGCTGCTGTTCGATAGCCGCTCTTTCATTATCATCAATATGCCCGTCGCTTTTGGCGGCAAACACCAGCGCCAGGATGAGCCGCTCCGTGCGCAGATCCAGCGGAGAAGTATGCTCCCCATAGTGAGGTTCATCGCGGTGCGCCGCTCGCACCCTGTCCTTATATTTGTTCCACAGCACGGTGCCGGCGATAGCGCCGCCCCCGGCCAGCAGCGCGCCGGTACCGTACTTCGCCAGCAGCTTGCGTGAGGATTTATTGGCAACCAGCAGCCCTGCCAGACCACCGAGCGCCCCCGGTACCAGCAGTTTGCTCAGCCCCTGTTCGCCGGAACCAGACGTTTTCTGCCCTAACATGGATTGCAGTTGATTTAACCAGCCTGACATGGTTTCCCTCGCTTAACGGTTAACATGTTCTCCAGCGTAAGCGAGCAGGCGTCAGGAAATGTCCATCAAGCCTAAAGAAGCGCAAATTTCTGGTCTGCCCTTTTGCCGTGCGCAAGACAGACGCAAACGTTTTCGTTTATACTGCGCGCATCTTTTTCAGGGGGAATGTTATGACTCGTTTAGGAACCGCGCTGCGACCTGCGGCGACGCGCGTAATGTTGTTGGGATCGGGCGAACTGGGTAAAGAAGTCGCCATTGAGTGTCAGCGTTTAGGGGTGGAGGTGATTGCCGTAGACCGCTACGCCGACGCGCCCGCCATGCACGTCGCCCATCGTTCTTATGTGATTAACATGCTGGACGGTGATGCCCTGCGTACGCTCATTGCACGGGCGAAACCGGATTTTGTCGTGCCGGAAATTGAAGCTATCGCAACCGATACGCTGATCGCCCTTGAGCAGGAAGGCCAGCGCGTGGTGCCCTGCGCCAAAGCGGCAAAGCTGACCATGAACCGTGAAGGCATTCGCCGCCTGGCGGCGGAGGAGCTAGGGCTGCCTACCTCTAGCTACCGTTTTGCGGGTGACAAAGCCGCATTCCTGCAGGCCGTTGAAGAGATTGGCTACCCGTGCATCATTAAGCCGGTGATGAGCTCTTCCGGGAAAGGTCAGAGCTTTATTCGCGACAGCAGCGCGCTGGACAGCGCGTGGGATTATGCGCAACAGGGTGGCCGTGCCGGTGCCGGTCGCGTGATCGTCGAAGGCGTGGTGAAGTTTGATTTCGAAATCACTCTGCTCACCGTCAGTGCCGTGGACGGCGTCCATTTCTGCGACCCGATTGGCCACCGCCAGGAAGATGGCGATTATCGTGAATCCTGGCAGCCGCAGCAGATGAGCGACCTGGCGCTGGAGCGTGCCCGGGAGATTGCCCGTAAAACCGTTCTGGCCTTGGGCGGTTATGGCCTGTTCGGCGTGGAGCTGTTCGTCTGCGGTGACGAAGTGATCTTCAGCGAAGTCTCCCCTCGCCCGCACGACACCGGTATGGTCACGCTCATTTCGCAGGATCTCTCGGAGTTCGCCCTGCACGTGCGAGCCTTCCTCGGCCTGCCGGTTGGCGGCATCCGCCAGTACGGCCCGGCGGCGTCGGCGGTGATCCTTCCGAAGTTGACCAGCCAGAATGTGACGTTTGATAACGTCGAAGGCGCGGTGGGCGCAGGCCTGCAGGTCCGTCTGTTCGGCAAGCCGGAGATCGACGGTACGCGTCGTCTGGGCGTGGCGTTAGCCACCGGGGGTAACGTTGACGAGGCCGTAGCAAGAGCAAAAGCGGCGGCTGCGAACGTTCAGGTAGCAGGATAAAAAAAACGGGCCGAAAGGCCCGTTTTTCATGCTGCATATGGCTTACTGCTTCGCGCCTTCAACCGCTTCACGAGCCAGTTTCGTGATGCGATCCCAGTCACCCGCTTCCAGCGCATCCGCCGGAACCAGCCATGAGCCTCCGATGCACAGCACGCTTTTCAGCGCCAGGTAGTCGCGGTAGTTAGCCGGGGAGATACCGCCCGTCGGGCAGAAGCGTACCTGAGAGAAAGGACCGGCAATCGCCTGCAGCGCTTTGGTGCCGCCGTTCGCTTCCGCGGGGAAGAATTTGAACTCTTTCAGACCGTAGTCCATGCCCAGCATCAGTTCAGAAACGGTGCTGATGCCCGGGATCAAGGGAATGGTGCCTTCGGTCGCGGCCTTCAGCAGCGGCTCGGTCAGGCCCGGGCTGATGGCAAACTGTGCGCCGGCTTCGGTCACTTCCGCCAGCTGCTGCGCGTTGAGAACGGTACCCGCACCGATGATGGCGTCCGGCACTTCTTTAGCGATGGCGCGGATGGCATCCATCGCGCAGGCGGTACGCAGGGTCACTTCCAAAACGCGAACGCCGCCCGCAACCAGCGCTTTCGCCATTGGCACAGCGTGCTCCAGCTTGTTTACCACGATAACCGGCACGACAGGGCCAGTGGTCAGGATTGCTTCTGCACTTGTTTTCCAGTTTTTCATCAGAGTTCTCTCTCGCCAGATCGTTAAAATCAAGTCGTCTTAAAACGTAATACAGGTTGCGCCCTGCTCCGCACCGGAGAGCTTCTCACGCAGCGCGCTGAACATTTCGCGTCCGGTCCCCACGCGCGATGCGCTCAGGTCAGGAATATGAGGCTGACGTGCCGCCAGCTCCGCGTCATCCACCAGCAGGGTTAACTCGCCAGTCTGGCCGTTCACGCGGATCATGTCGCCGTCGCGCACTTTCGCCAGCAAGCCGCCGTCGTAGGCTTCAGGCGTGACGTGGATGGCGGAAGGCACTTTGCCGGATGCGCCTGACAGGCGGCCATCGGTCACTAACGCAATTTTGAAACGGCGGTCCAATAATACACCAAGTGGTGGCATAAGTTTATGTAATTCTGGCATGCCGTTCGCTTTTGGCCCCTGATGACGCACGACCACCACGCAGTCTTTATCCAGCAGACCGGCGTCGAAGGCAGGCAACACGTCGTGCTGGCTTTCAAACACTACCGCCGGGGCCTCGATAACCTGGTTCTCTTCCGGCACGGCAGAGGTTTTCATCACCGCGCGGCCAAGGTTGCCGCTCAGCACTTTGGTACCGCCGTGGTGGGAGAACGGTTTGTCGATAGTGGCAATCACCTGCGGATCAAGAGACGCGGTTGCCCCGTCGCGCCAGTCCAGCTCGCCGTTGTTCAGCCACGGCTCCTGGGTGTAGCGCTGCAGACCAAATCCGGCTACGGTGTTCACGTCTTCATGCAGCAGACCGCCTTTCAGCAGCTCGCGCATCAGCAGCGGCACGCCGCCCGCAGCCTGGAAGTGGTTGATGTCCGCCGGACCGTTCGGGTACAGACGCGCCATCAGCGGTACCACGGAGGAGATGTCGGAGAAGTCATCCCAGTTAATCAGGATACCCGCCGCGCGCGCCATGGCCACCAGGTGCATGGTGTGGTTAGTTGAACCGCCGGTCGCCAGCAGGGCGACGATACCGTTGACGATCACTTTTTCGTCGACCATTTTGCCCATCGGCATCCATTCATTGCCGTTTCCTGTCAGGCGCGTCACCTGACGGGCCGCGGCCTCGGTCAGCGCCTGGCGCAGCGGCGCGTCCGGCTGGATGAAGGACGAGCCCGGAAGCTGCATCCCCATAAACTCCACCACCATCTGGTTGGTGTTGGCCGTGCCGTAGAACGTACAGGTGCCCGGCGCATGGTAGGACGCGGCTTCGGCTTCCAGCAGCGCCTGACGATCGGCTTTGCCTTCCGCATACAGCTGGCGGATACGCACTTTTTCTTTATTCGGCAGACCGCTGGCCATCGGGCCGGACGGCACGAAAATCGCAGGCAGATGACCAAACGACAGCGCCGCCATCACCAGTCCCGGGACGATTTTGTCGCACACGCCGAGATACAGCGCGCCATCAAACATGTTGTGTGACAGGCCCACAGCCGCAGACATCGCAATCACTTCGCGGCTCAGCAGCGACAGCTCCATACCATCCTGCCCCTGCGTCACGCCGTCGCACATGGCCGGGACGGCCCCAGCCACCTGCCCGACCGCGTTCACGCTGTGCAGCGCTTTACGAATGATGTTGGGATAGACCTCATACGGCTGATGCGCGGAGAGCATATCGTTATAGGACGTGATAATAGCGATATTGTTACGCAACATGCTTTTCAGGGAGGCTTTGTCATCGGGCTGGCAGGCGGCGAAGCCGTGGGCCAGGTTACCGCAGGCCAGCTGGGAGCGGTGAACGGTGTTGCTTTTCGCCTGTTCAATGCGGGCGAGGTAGGCCGAACGGGTCTCTTTCGAGCGCTCGATAATGCGTTGTGTTACGCGTAACAATACAGGATTCATAAAAGCTCCTTTAATTTATCTGTCCGGGCTCGGGAGTTTACAAAGTCGCTGGCGGTTGTTAACAACGCTGAAACGCTTGCTGTCCGGAGCTCAGGGGCAAAATCACTTCCGGCAGTGTAATAAAAAAAGCCCCGCGGGTGAATCCACGCGGAGCTTAAAAGTATAAAAATTGTGCCACTAGCTGTGTTAGATCATGTTACCGGTAAAATAACACTTTCGGGCTAGCGGAATATCCTACTCAAACTCGTTCCAGGAGCGGCCATCGCGGGTGATCATCGCCACCGACGCCACTGGCCCCCAGGTACCCGCCTGATACGGTTTTGGCGCATCCTGATCGGCAGCCCAGGCTTCGGTGATGGAATCGACCCATTTCCACGCCTCTTCCACTTCGTCGCGACGCACGAACAGCGCCTGGATACCGCGCATGGTTTCCAGCAGCAGACGCTCGTAAGCATCCGCAAGGTGCGTCTGGTTGAAGGTTTCGGAGTAGCTCAGATCCAGCTTGGTGGTCTGCAGGTTGTGCTTATGATCCAGGCCCGGCACTTTGTTGAGGATCTGGATATCCACCCCTTCGTCCGGCTGCAGACGGATAGTCAGCTTGTTCTGCGGCAGCTCCTGCCAGGACTCTTTGAACAGGTTCAGTTCCGGGTTCTTAAAGTAGACGACTACTTCGGAGCACTTCGTCGGCAGACGCTTACCGGTACGCAGGTAGAACGGCACGCCCGCCCAGCGCCAGTCGTCGATATCCACGCGGATGGCCACAAACGTCTCGGTATTGCTGGACTTGTTCGCGCCCTCTTCTTCCAGGTAGCCTGGCACTTTTTTACCTTGCGCAAACCCGGCGGTGTACTGGCCGCGAACGGTTTTCTCGCGCACGTTGGAGCGGTCGATGCGGCGCAGCGACTTCAGCACTTTCACTTTGGCATCGCGGATGCTGTCAGCCGTCAGGTCAGACGGTGGAGACATGGCAATCATGCACAGAATTTGCAGCAGGTGGTTCTGGATCATGTCGCGCATCTGGCCGGCCTGGTCAAAGTAACCCCAGCGACCTTCAATCCCTACCTCTTCCGCCACGGTAATTTCCACATGGTCAATGGTACGGTTGTCCCAGTTGTTCACAAACAGGGAGTTAGCGAAACGCAGCGCCAGCAGGTTCAGTACCGTCTCTTTACCGAGATAGTGGTCGATACGGTAGACCTGGCACTCTTCAAAGAACTCGCCCACCTGGTCGTTAATTTCACGCGAGGTAGCCAGCGACGTCCCCAGCGGCTTTTCCATCACCACGCGCGCCGGCTTGGCGTTCAGTTTGGCTTCGCCCAAACCTTTGCAGATGGCACCAAAGGTGCTTGGCGGCATGGCGAAATAGTTAATGGTGACACGGTTTTTCTGATCCAGCATGGCACCCAGGCGGGAAAACGCGCTGACGTCATTAACGTCCAGGTTGCAGAAATCGAGACGACCGCTGAGGGTATCCCACAAACTTTCATCAATTTTTTCCTTCATGAAAGTTTCGAGCGCCTCGCGGACAACTTTGGTATAAGCGTCCTTGTCCCAGTCGGCGCGCCCAACCCCCAGGATACGCGTATCCGGATGAATTTGGCCCGCTTTCTCCAGTTGATACAGGGAAGGCAGCAATTTTCGGCGTGCAAGATCGCCTTTCGCGCCGAAAATGACCAGGTCACATGCCTGGGCTGTTTGCGTTACCGCCATGTCATTCTCCTCAGTTGGATCACCTGGTGCTTCTGCCAGGTATCGTTGTAATTTTATTACAATGCACTGTACTGCTTTTACGTCATTCCCGAAACCATTAGCGCTTATCGTCTCGTGCGATACGGCGATTTTTCGCCATTCAGCCGATTATGGCGACGTAATGACGCAACAGCCGTCGATAATTTGCGCAACAGGGTCATAGCAAAACCCGACATCGATCAAGTAATGAAAAAAAACAACAACATTATCTTGTCGACTGTTACCCTTTAGGGAAGCCACAGGGGTAATATCGGCTAATCGAATCAAGATTTCATCAATGAGTGAAATCGTTTCCACCCCCATGAGCGCCTTGTTAACAATGAACATGCTTGAAAAAATCCAGTATCAACTGGAACACCTTAGCAAATCCGAGCGAAAAGTGGCTGAAGTCATTCTGGCCGCGCCCGCTCAGGCGATTCATTCAAGCATCGCCGCTCTGGCTCAGGAAGCGGGCGTCAGTGAACCGACGGTCAACCGCTTCTGCCGCAGCCTGGAAACGCGCGGCTTTCCTGATTTTAAACTGCATCTGGCACAAAGTCTGGCAAACGGCACCCCCTATGTTAATCGTAATGTGGATGAAGACGACAGCGTAGATGCCTATACGGCAAAAATATTTGAGTCAGCCATGGCCACGCTCGATCACGTTCGTCAAAGTCTGGATATGAGTTCAGTAAACCGCGCGGTGGATTTACTCACCCAGGCCAAACGCATTGCATTCTTCGGTCTTGGCTCGTCAGCCGCCGTGGCGCACGACGCCATGAATAAATTCTTCCGCTTTAACGTGCCGGTTATTTATTCCGATGACATTGTGCTGCAACGCATGAGCTGTATGAATTGCAGTGAGGATGACGTCGTGGTACTGATTTCGCACACTGGCCGCACCAAAAGCCAGGTTGAGCTGGCGCAGCTGGCCCGTGAAAACGATGCCATGGTAATCGCCCTCACCACCGCCGGCACGCCATTGGCGCGGGAGGCGACTCTCGCCATTACCCTGGACGTGCCTGAGGATACCGACATGTATATGCCAATGGTGTCCCGTCTGGCGCAACTCACGGTAATCGACGTGCTGGCGACCGGATTTACCTTACGCCGGGGCGCAAAATTCCGAGATAACTTGAAGCGAGTCAAGGAAGCGCTGAAGGAATCGCGTTTTGATAAAGAATTGCTTATAAAGAGCGATGTTCCCTGAAAGTAGATAACGAAGACGTAACCCATAATTAGATGTAACGATTTTCGGCATTCGGCCCCCTCTTTGCTGCCTTGCGGTAGATGAAGGTCGATTCAATGTTCACGCAACACCAAAGTTGTTTCAGTCAACGGAGTATTACATGTCCAGAAGGCTTCGCAGAACCAAGATCGTCACCACCTTAGGCCCGGCCACCGATCGCGATAATAACCTCGAAAAGATTATCGCCGCTGGCGCCAACGTGGTACGTATGAACTTCTCTCACGGTACGCCAGAAGACCATAAATTGCGTGCCGATAAAGTGCGTGAGATCGCCGCTAAGCTGGGCCGCCACGTCGCTATCCTCGGCGACCTGCAGGGTCCAAAAATTCGTGTATCAACCTTTAAAGAAGGTAAAGTTTTCCTCAATATCGGCGACAAATTCCTGCTGGATGCCAACCTCGGCAAAGGCGAGGGCGATAAAGAGAAAGTCGGGATCGACTATAAAGGCCTGCCGGCTGATGTGGTCCCTGGCGATATCCTGCTGCTCGACGACGGTCGCGTCCAGCTGAAGGTGCTGGAAGTTCAGGGGATGAAAGTGTTCACTGAAGTCACCGTCGGCGGCCCGCTCTCCAACAATAAAGGCATCAACAAACTGGGCGGCGGCCTCTCTGCGGAAGCCCTGACCGACAAAGACAAAGCGGATATCGTAACGGCGGCCCAGATCGGTGTTGACTACCTGGCAGTCTCCTTCCCACGCTGTGGCGAAGATCTGAACTATGCGCGCCGTCTGGCCCGTGACGCAGGCTGTGATGCCAAAATCGTCGCTAAGGTTGAACGCGCGGAAGCCGTGTGCGATCAGGATGCGATGGACGATGTGATCCTCGCCTCTGACGTGGTGATGGTTGCCCGTGGCGATCTGGGCGTGGAAATCGGCGACCCTGAACTGGTCGGTATCCAGAAAGCGCTGATTCGTCGCGCACGTCAGCTGAACCGCGCGGTGATCACTGCCACCCAGATGATGGAATCCATGATCACCAACCCAATGCCAACCCGTGCGGAAGTCATGGACGTCGCTAACGCCGTGCTGGACGGTACCGATGCAGTGATGCTGTCAGCGGAAACTGCGGCGGGCCAGTATCCGGCAGAAACCGTGGCCGCAATGGCGCGCGTCTGCCTGGGCGCGGAGAAGATCCCAAGCATTAACGTCTCCAAGCACCGCCTGGATATCCAGTTCGACAATGTGGAAGAAGCGATTGCGATGTCCGCCATGTATGCGGCCAACCATCTGAAAGGCGTTACGGCGATCATCACCATGACCGAATCTGGCCGCACCGCGCTGATGACCTCTCGCATCAGCTCCGGCCTGCCGATTTTCGCCATGTCACGCCACGAGCGTACGCTGAACCTGACGGCGCTGTACCGCGGTGTTACCCCGGTACACTTCGACAGCACCAATGACGGCGTAGCCGCGGCGCACGATGCCGTAAACCTGCTGCGCGATAAAGGTTACCTGGTGTCTGGTGATATCGTCATCGTGACGCAGGGTGACGTGATGAGCACCATCGGCTCAACCAATACCACGCGCGTACTGACCGTAGAGTAAGATCCGCTCCCCTCTCCCCTAAGGGGAGAGGGGCAAGGTGAAGGTTTTCTAATTCTTCGGGTAAAGCTCTTTACGCTTATAGGGCTCCGTCTCTCCCGGCTTCCGCGTTTTCAGCAGCTTCAGTATCCACGTGTACTGTTCGGTATGCGGCCCCACCAGCAGCTCCACCTCTTCGTTCATGCGGCGCGCGATGGTGCGATCGTCCGCGGTCAGCAGGTCGTCCATCGGCGGACGGACTTCAATGCTCAGACGATGCGTTTTACCGTCGTAAACCGGAAAGAGCGGGATCACGCGGGCACGGCAGACCTTCATCAGACGCCCAATCGCGGGGAGCGTGGCTTTATAGGTCGCAAAGAAGTCGACAAACTCGCTGTGCTCGGGTCCGTGGTCCTGGTCCGGCAGATAGTAGCCCCAGTACCCCTGACGTACCGACTGAATAAACGGCTTGATGCCGTCGTTACGCGCATGCAAACGTCCGCCAAAACGACGACGTACCGTATTCCAGACAAAATCGTAGATTTTATTGCCCTGGTTATGGAACATCGCCGCCATTTTCTGCCCCTGGGAAGCCATCAGCATTGCCGGGATATCCACGCCCCAGCCGTGCGGAACGAGGAAAATGACCTTCTCATCATTGCGACGCATTTCGTCGATGATTTCCAGCCCTTTCCAGTCAACGCGGTCGATGATATTTTCCGGTCCTTTCAGCGCCAGCTCCGCCATCATCGCCATGGCCTGCGGTGCGGTGGTATACATCGCGTCGATGATGGCCTCGCGCTCGGCATCGCTTTTTTCAGGAAAACAGTAATAGAGGTTGATCTGCGCACGACGACGCGCGCTTTTACCTAAGCGTCCGGCCAGACGGCCAATTTTTCCCAGTACGGGATCGCGCAGCGTGGCAGGCAGCATAGCGATGCCCGCAAAGGTGTAAACCCCCAGCCAGGCGCCCCAGTTGCGCGGGTGTCGAAAGGATTTTTCAAACTCAGGAATGTATTCAATATTATTTTTTTTTGTTTCCATGCTGGTTCCAGGGTCTGGTGACGCAAAAAATTATTCAGATAGTGTAGCGAGGCAGTCGCCCACGCACAAAAGAAAAAGCCGGCGCATGCTGACACCGGCTTTTTTCACAAAACAGAGAGCTTAGTTTAAGCTCAGCTGCGGTATCACCTCTCTCGCCTGCGCCAGGTAATCGGAACGATCTTTACCTGTCAGGCCTTCGGTGCGCGGCAGTTTGGCCGTCAGTGGGTTCACGGCCTGCTGGTTGATCCACACTTCATAGTGCAGATGCGGGCCAGTAGAGCGTCCGGTGTTGCCGGAGAGCGCGATACGGTCACCGCGTTTCACTTTCTGCCCCGGTTTGACCAGCAGCTTACGCAGGTGCATATAGCGGGTGGTATAGGTACGACCGTGACGGATAGCCACGTAATAGCCCGCTGCACCGCTGCGTTTTGCCATCACCACTTCGCCATCGCCAACGGACAGCACCGGCGTGCCCTGCGGCATCGCGAAGTCTACCCCGCGGTGAGGCGCAACGCGCCCGGTAACCGGGTTCAGACGACGCGGGTTAAAGTTAGAGGAGACGCGGAACTGTTTCGCCGTCGGGAAACGCAGGAAGCCTTTCGCAAGGCCCGTACCGCTACGGTCATAGAACTTGCCGTCTTCAGCGCGAATGGCGTAGTAATCTTTTCCCTCGGAGCGCAGACGCACCCCCAGCAGCTGGCTCTGCTCGCGCTTGCCGTCCAGCATTTCGCGGGACATCAGGACGGAAAACTCATCGCCTTTCTTCAGCTTACGGAAATCCATCTGCCACTGCATGGCTTTGATCACCGCGCTGATTTCACCGCTGGTCAGGCCCGCATCACGGGCGCTGGAAACAAAGCTTCCGCCCACGGTACCTTTCATCACGCTGTTAACCCAGTCGCCTTTCTGCATTTCACTGGTCATTTTGAAACCGTTTGCAGTGCGGTCATAGGTGCGGGTTTCGCGGCGGGACATTTCCCAGGTCAAACGCTGAAGATCGCCATCCGCCGTTAATGTCCAGGAGAGCTGTTGCCCGATTTTCAGGTTACGCAGGTCTTTATCCGCAGCGGCCAGCTGGCTGATATTGCCCATGTCGATACCGTACTGGTTGAGCACGCTGCTCAGCGTGTCACCGGTAGAGACAACGTATTCGTGGATCCCCGCTTCGTTCTCGGTTTTATCGTCCAGTTCATCCTGAGGGATAGCTTCATCTTCCTGAGCAGCCTGGTCGATAGGCTCGCTGGCTTCAGGCAGCAAAGAGCGGATCTCGCTCTTTTCAAGCTCGATGGTTTTAATGATAGGGGCAGAACTCGGGTGGTAAACATAGGGCCGCCAGACGGCGACCGCTAAGGTGAGAACTGTAAGCGACCCCAGCATAACGCGGTGGGGTCGAGGCAGATTGTTAAATGCCAGGGCGACAGAGCGGGCTATCTGTTGCACGTATTCACTTCCTCGTTAATCTCCTTTCAGGCAGCTCGCATACTGGTTCGCCAGTTGGCTGAGGAACTGCGAATAGCTCGCTTTGCTCAACTGGATATTCGTACCTAGCGGGTCAAGGGTTCCCATGCGCACGGATGTTCCCCTGGCCACGGCTTCTACGACCGCTGGCCTGAACTGTGGCTCAGCAAAAACGCATGTCGCTTTCTGCTCAACCAACTGTGTTCTGATTTCATGTAAACGCTGCGCACCAGGTTGAATTTCAGGGTTGACGGTAAAGTGCCCAAGCGGGGTCAGGCCGTAGTGTTTTTCGTAGTAGCCGTAGGCGTCATGAAAAACGAAATACCCTTTTCCTTTCAACGGTGCGAGCTCATTACCTACCTGCTTATCGGTTGCGGCTAATTGTGCCTCAAAATCCTTCAGGTTGGCGTCTAGTTTGGCTCGACTTTGCGGCATAAGTTCCACTAATTTGTCATGGATTGCAACCGCTGAAAGCCGCGCTATCTCTGGGGATAGCCAGAGATGCATGTTGTACTCGCCGTGATGGTGATCTCCATCACCTTTTTCACCCTCTTCAGCGTGATGGTCATGTTCGTCACCGTCATCATCCGCCCCTTTCATGAGCAACGGTTTCACGCCGGAAAGCCCGGCAATCGCGACCTGTTTTTCATCAGCAATCTGTTTGGCGGTTTTCTGCATGAATGCTTCCATCTCCGGACCAATCCAGACAACTAAGTCTGCGTTTTGTAAGCGTTTTACATCAGACGGGCGCAGAGAATAGTCATGCTCTGAGGCCCCGTCAGGGAGCAGAACCTGTGTTTCCGTTACCCCATCGGCAATGGCCGACGCGATGAATCCAAGCGGTTTAAGCGAAGCAACAACGGCGGCGTTAACATCTTGTGCGGTTGTTCCCCAAAGGGCAGCGGATAATGCTGCGAAAAGAAGCGTATTTTTATGTAACATAATGCGACTAATCATCGTAGTGAATGCGTGGAATGTGATATTATAACATTCGTTGACTTCTTCAAGCTTAAATTGACATGACGACTCTGGTTTCTCTCGACAATATTTCGGTCTCCTTTGGCCAGCGCCGCGTCCTCTCTGACGTATCGCTGGATCTCAAGCCCGGAAAAATTCTGACGCTGCTCGGCCCCAATGGCGCAGGTAAATCCACTCTGGTGCGCGTGGTGCTGGGTCTGGTTACACCGGATGAAGGTGTAATCACGCGCGAGGAAAAATTGCGGATCGGCTATGTGCCGCAAAAATTACATCTGGACGCCACCCTGCCGCTGACGGTAAATCGTTTTCTGCGTCTGCGTCCGGGCACGCGAAAAGCCGATATTCTCCCGGCGCTGAAGCGCGTGCAGGCGGGCCACCTTATCGACGCGCCGTTGCAGAAGCTGTCCGGCGGTGAGACGCAGCGCGTTTTGCTGGCCCGTGCGCTGCTGAGCAGCCCGCAGCTGCTGGTGCTGGATGAGCCAACCCAGGGCGTGGACGTCAATGGTCAGGTCGCGCTTTATGATTTGATCGACCAGCTGCGCCGCGAACTGAACTGCGCCGTGCTGATGGTCTCCCATGACCTGCATCTGGTGATGGCGAAAACCGACGAAGTGCTGTGTCTCAACCATCACATTTGCTGTTCCGGCACGCCTGAAGTGGTCTCAATGCACCCGGAATTTATCTCCATGTTCGGCCCTCGCGGCGCTGAACAGCTTGGCATTTATCGCCATCATCATAATCACCGCCATGATTTGCAGGGACGAATCGTTCTGCGTCGGGGAAATGGACACTCATGATTGAACTGTTACTGCCCGGCTGGCTGGCCGGGGTTATGCTTGCCTGCGCCGCAGGCCCACTCGGCTCGTTTGTGGTGTGGCGCAGAATGTCTTACTTCGGTGATACCCTGGCGCATGCGTCACTGCTGGGCGTTGCCTTTGGTTTGCTGCTGGATGTGAATCCCTTTTACGCGGTAATTGTGGTCACGCTGCTGCTGGCAGCCGGTCTGGTCTGGCTGGAGAAGCGCCCTCACCTCGCGATTGATACGCTGCTTGGCATCATGGCGCACAGCGCGCTGTCGCTGGGTCTGGTCGTTGTTAGCCTGATGTCAAATATCCGCGTTGACCTGATGGCCTACCTGTTCGGCGATCTGCTGGCCGTAACGCCCGAAGATCTCATTGCTATCGCGATCGGCGTGGTCGTGGTGCTGGGCATTCTGCTGTGGCAGTGGCGGAATTTACTGGCAATGACCGTCAGCCCGGATCTGGCGTTTGTCGACGGCGTGAAGCTGCAGCGCGTGAAGCTGCTGCTGATGCTGGTGACGGCGTTAACGATTGGCGTGGCGATGAAGTTTGTCGGCGCGCTGATTATTACATCGCTGCTGATCATCCCTGCCGCCACGGCGCGTCGGTTTGCACGTACGCCAGAGCAGATGGCCGGTATCGCGGTGGTTATCGGGATGATCGCCGTCACGGGCGGGTTAACCTTTTCGGCGTTTTATGACACGCCGGCCGGACCGTCGGTGGTCTTGAGTGCGGCGGTGTTGTTTGTTTTCAGTATGATGAAAAAGACCGCGCAGTAGTGAGCATGTCCCCGGTGGCGCTTCGCTTACCGGGGCTACAATTTATCGCTACTTACGGCATCGCGGGCGGCGTAATACCGAAATGATTCCACGCCCGCACCGTCGCCATACGACCACGTGGGGTACGCTGTAAGAAGCCCTGCTGGATCAGATACGGCTCCAGCACATCTTCGATCGTCTCACGCTCTTCGCCAATTGCCGCCGCCAGGTTATCCAGCCCGACCGGGCCACCGAAGAACTTGTCCAGCACCGCCAGCAGCAGTTTGCGGTCCATATAGTCAAAGCCTTCAGCATCGACGTTCAGCATATCCAGCGCCTGAGCGGCGATCTCGGCGGAAATCGAACCATCGTGCTTCACTTCAGCAAAGTCACGCACGCGGCGCAGCAGGCGGTTGGCAATACGCGGCGTACCGCGGGAACGCTTCGCCACTTCATATGCCCCCTCTTCGCTCATATCCAGCCCCATGTAGCGCGCGCTGCGCCCCACAATGTGCTGAAGATCGGGCACCTGATAAAATTCCAGACGCTGAACGATGCCAAAGCGGTCGCGCAGCGGAGAGGTCAACGACCCGGCGCGCGTCGTGGCGCCAATCAGGGTAAACGGCGGTAGATCGATTTTGATGGAGCGCGCGGCCGGGCCTTCGCCGATCATGATATCCAGCTGGTAATCTTCCATCGCCGGATAGAGCACTTCCTCCACCACCGGTGACAGGCGGTGGATCTCATCGATAAACAGCACATCATGCGGTTCAAGGTTGGTCAGCATCGCCGCCAGATCGCCCGCTTTCTCCAGCACCGGGCCGGAGGTGGTACGCAGGTTGACGCCCATTTCATTGGCGACGATATTCGCCAGGGTAGTTTTCCCTAATCCCGGCGGGCCAAAAATCAGCAGGTGATCGAGCGCATCGCCGCGCAGCTTTGCCGCCTGGATGAAAATCTCCATCTGGGAACGTACCTGCGGCTGGCCGATGTACTCATCAAGCAGCTTCGGACGGATCGCACGATCCACCACGTCTTCTGCCTGAAGGGTGCCTGCCGATACCAGGCGGTCTGCTTCAATCATCCTTTACCTCACAATGCAGCGCGCAGCGCTTCACGAATCAGAGTTTCACTGCTGGCGTCCGGTTTGGCAATTTTACTCACCATCCGGCTGGCCTCCTGAGGTTTATAGCCCAGCGCCACCAGCGCGGCAACCGCTTCCTGCTCGGCGTCATCATCAGAGGCAGGCGCACCCGGAGCAGTCAGAACCAAATCGGCAGCCGGAGTGAACAGATCGCCGTGCAGACCTTTAAAGCGGTCTTTCATCTCAACAATCAGACGCTCTGCGGTTTTCTTACCAATGCCCGGAAGCTTAACCAGCGCCGCGGGATCTTCACGCTCAACGGCATTCACAAACTGCGGAGCGGACATGCCGGACAAAATCGCCAGCGCCAGCTTAGGCCCCACACCGTTGGTTTTAATCAGCTCGCGAAACAGGGTGCGTTCCTGCTTGTTGTTAAAGCCGTACAGCAGCTGGGCATCTTCACGCACCACAAACTGGGTAAAGACAATCGCCTCTTTGCCCGCGTCCGGCAGCTCGTAGAAGCAGGTCATCGGCATATGGACTTCATAGCCCACGCCACCCACTTCCAGCAGCACTAACGGGGGTTGTTTTTCAATGATGATGCCTCTGAGTCTGCCTATCACGTGACGCTCCTGCGTTCTGGGAGAAATTAACTGCCGACATAATAAAAAAAGGCTGGATGTTTATCCAGCCTGATTTCTGATTATCGTAACCTGCCTCGCGCCAGATTGAGCCGCGACTCGCTCATTTGCATCGCGTTCTGGCTGACGTGGCAGTGGGTAATTGCAATCGCCAGCGCATCGGCGGCGTCGGCCTGCGGGTTCGCGGGAAGCTTCAGCAGGGTGCGCACCATGTGCTGCACCTGGCTCTTCTCCGCGCTACCGATGCCCACCACCGTCTGCTTAACCTGACGCGCGGCGTATTCGAACACCGGCAGATCCTGGTTCACAGCGGCAACAATCGCCACCCCACGCGCCTGACCGAGCTTCAGCGCCGAATCCGCGTTCTTCGCCATAAAGACCTGCTCAATGGCGAAATAGTCTGGCTGAAACTGGGTGATGATCTCCGATACGCCCGCATAAATAAGCTTGAGGCGCGACGGGAGATCGTCCACTTTGGTGCGAATGCATCCACTGCCGAGGTAGGTTAGCTGGCGTCCAACCTGACGGATAACGCCATACCCGGTGACGCGTGAGCCGGGGTCAATCCCGAGGATAATCGACATCACGCGTCTCCCGTAAACGGTTTACAGGCTCTCATCAGAGAGTCGCTGCAACCTCATCAGAGATTTCACCGTTGTGGTACACTTCCTGCACATCGTCGCAGTCTTCGAGCATGTCGATCAGACGCAGCAGTTTCGGTGCGGTTTCTGCATCCATATCCGCTTTGGTGGACGGGATCATGGAGACTTCAGCGTTGTCCGCTTTCAGGCCCGCCGCTTCCAGCGCATCGCGCACGGCACCCATCTCTTCCCACGCGGTGTAGACGTCAATGGCACCATCATCGTAGGTCACCACGTCTTCCGCACCCGCTTCCAGCGCCGCTTCCATGATCGCATCTTCGTCGCCTTTCTCGAAAGAGATGACGCCTTTTTTGCTGAACAGGTAAGCTACGGAGCCATCAGTGCCCAGGTTGCCACCGGTTTTGGTGAACGCGTGGCGCACTTCCGCAACGGTACGGTTACGGTTGTCAGACAGGCATTCAACCATCACCGCAGTACCGCCAGGGCCGTAACCTTCATAAATGATGGTTTCCATGTTCGCGTCTTCATCACCGCCCACGCCGCGTGCGATAGCACGGTTCAGGGTGTCACGCGTCATGTTGTTAGACAGCGCTTTATCTACCGCCGCGCGCAGGCGTGGGTTAGAAGCCGGGTCGCCGCCGCCCAGACGCGCTGCTGTCACCAGCTCGCGAATGATTTTGGTAAAGATCTTACCGCGCTTGGCATCCTGTGCCGCTTTGCGGTGTTTGGTGTTGGCCCACTTACTATGACCTGCCATAAAAAGTTCTCCAAAAATCGCGCCTTCTCAGGCCGCGTTAATTACAAATTCTTCAATCGCCTGCCGGTTGCTCCACGACTTGGTCAGTGCGGCGGCATCCGCCGCGTTCACCCAGCGGTAGTTCAGGTGTTCGGTAAACACGATCTCCCGCTCATGGGGGAGCGCGAGACAGAACCACGACTCTGTGTTGCGCTCAATGCCCGGCGCATAGCGATGACGTAAATGGCTAAAAATTTCAAACTCCACCGTGCGCTGACAGTCCTTCAGGGTCAGTTGCTCATGAGCAACGTCAATGGTGACCTCTTCCTTTACTTCACGCGCGGCGGCCTGCGGCGCGGTCTCCCCCTCTTCCAGACTGCCGGTAACCGACTGCCAGAAATCAGGATCGTCGCGCCGCTGCAACATCAGCACCCGCTTCGTGTCTTCTGCATAAATGACCACCAGGACAGAAACGGGAAGCTTATATGCCATATCAGTTTTTCTCTTCCTTCTTCACCACTTCAATGCCCAGCTCGGCCAGCGCTGCCGGGTTGGCAAAGCTTGGCGCTTCGGTCATCAGACACGCTGCGGCAGTGGTTTTCGGGAAGGCGATAACGTCACGAATGTTATCGGTGCCGGTCAGCAGCATGGTCAGACGGTCGAGACCGAAGGCCAGACCCGCGTGCGGCGGTGTGCCGTACTTCAGGGCGTCCAGCAGGAAGCCAAACTTCTCACGCTGTTCCTGCTCGTTAATACCCAGAATGCCGAACACGGTCTGCTGCATTTCACCGCTGTGAATACGCACGGAGCCGCCGCCCACTTCATAGCCGTTGATAACCATGTCATAAGCGTTTGCCACTGCCTCTTCCGGCGCCGCTTTCAGCTCTGCCGCCGTCATCTCTTTTGGCGAGGTGAACGGGTGGTGCATCGCGGTCAGGCCGCCTTCACCGTCGTCTTCAAACATCGGGAAGTCGATAACCCACAGTGGCGCCCATTTGCTTTCGTCGGTCAGGTTCAGGTCTTTGCCGAGCTTCAGACGCAGCGCGCCCATCGCATCCGCAACGACTTTCTTGTTGTCTGCGCCGAAGAAGATCATGTCGCCGTCCTGCGCACCGGTGCGCTCAAGGATCGCTTCCACGATGTCCGCGTTCAGGAATTTCGCCACCGGGCTGGTGATCCCTTCCAGACCTTTCGCACGCTCGGTCACTTTAATATAGGCCAGACCTTTCGCGCCGTAGATCTTAATAAAGTTGCCGTAGTCATCAATCTGCTTACGGCTCAGCGCCGCGCCGCCCGGTACGCGCAGGGCAGCCACGCGGCCTTTCGGATCGTTAGCCGGTCCCGCGAATACCGCGAACTCAACGGATTTCACCAGGTCTGCTACGTCCACCAGCTCCATCGGGTTACGCAGGTCTGGTTTGTCGGAGCCGTAGCGACGTTCCGCTTCGGCGAAGGTCATGATCGGGAAATCGCCCAGCTCAACGCCCTTCACGTCGTTCCACAGGCTACGCACCAGGGCTTCCATCACTTCACGCACCTGTTCGGCGGTCATGAAGGAGGTTTCCACATCGATCTGGGTAAATTCTGGCTGACGATCAGCGCGCAGGTCTTCGTCGCGGAAGCACTTAACGATTTGATAATAGCGGTCGAAGCCGGACATCATCAGCAGCTGTTTGAACAGCTGCGGTGACTGCGGCAGCGCGTAGAATTTGCCTTTATGAACGCGGGATGGCACCAGGTAATCGCGCGCGCCTTCCGGCGTCGCTTTGGTCAGCATCGGGGTTTCAATATCGAGGAAACCGTGGTCATCCATAAAGCGACGCACCAGGCTGGTGATTTTCGCACGGGTTTTCAGGCGCTGAGCCATTTCCGGACGACGCAGATCCAGGTAGCGGTATTTCAGACGCGCTTCTTCAGTGTTGACGTGGTTGGAGTCCAGCGGCAGCGCTTCGGCGCGGTTGATAATAACCAGGTCGGACGCCAGCACTTCGATAGCGCCCGTCGCCATGTCTGCGTTAACGTTTTTCTCGTCACGCGCACGCACGGTGCCGGTGACCTGAATGCAGAACTCATTACGCAGCTCAGAGGCCAGCTTCAGCGCATCTGCGCGATCCGGGTCGAAGAACACCTGAACGATACCTTCACGGTCGCGCATATCGATGAAGATAAGGCTACCAAGATCACGACGACGGTTGACCCAACCACACAGGGTGACCTGCTGTCCGACGTGGGACTGACGCAGCTGCCCGCAATATTCTGTACGCATGAGATATCCCTTAATTAGCCGCAGGCTAAATGTCGCCTGGTATGCAGGCTACTATGTCGCAGCTTTCTGTATGTCACAACTGGATGAAAAAAGGCGGCTATTATACTGGAAATTCCGCCGGACGATAAGAGCGAACCACCGCCAGACGGTCGTTTGCTGCACTCTTATTGCGCATTCTCACAAAAATTAACAAAATTATCCGACCGATAACAGGTCATCACGTCGTAAGGTGTTACGGAAGTGATTAATTTACCTGGAGTGACGATGTTAACACTTGATGCCCGCAAAACCGCGCTTGTTGTGATTGATTTACAGGAAGGGATCCTGCCCTTCGCCGGTGGCCCACACGCAGCGGACGAAGTCGTCAGCCGCGCCGCTCGCCTGGCCGAGAAGTGCCGCGCCAGCGGTGCCCCTGTGGTCATGGTGCGCGTCGGCTGGTCCGCTGATTTCGCCGAGGCGTTAAAACAGCCCGTTGATGCCCAGGCACCCGCACATGCCCTGCCGGAAAACTGGTGGACGTACCCGGTGTCGCTGGGCAAACGCGACAGCGATATCGAAGTGACTAAACGCCAGTGGGGCGCGTTCTACGGGACCGACCTTGAGCTGCAGCTTCGCCGCCGCGGTATCGACACCATTATTCTGTGCGGCATATCCACCAACATCGGCGTGGAATCGACAGCCCGTAACGCCTGGGAGCTGGGCTTTAATCTGGTGATTGCTGAAGATGCCTGCAGCGCGGCTTCCGCCGAACAGCATCAGGGCAGCATGACCCATATCTTCCCGCGCATCGGACGCGTGCGCAGCACGGATGAGATTTTAAGCGCGCTATGATGTACGTGGGCCTGCCCCAGTGGTCGCACCCGAAATGGGTGCGCCTGGGCATTACCAGCCTTGAAGAGTATGCCCGACACTTTAACTGCGTCGAGGGTAACACCACGCTGTATGCGCTGCCCAAAGCCGAGATAGTCGAACGCTGGCGGGAGCAAACAACGGACGACTTCCGTTTCTGCTTTAAGTTTCCGGCGACCATTTCCCACCAGGCCGCGCTGCGCAACTGCGGGGACTTAACGGAAGAATTTTTCACGCGCATGTCGCCGCTGGCGAACCGAATTGGACAATACTGGCTCCAGCTTCCCGCCACGTTTGGCCCGCGCGATCTGCCCGCCCTGTGGCAGTTCCTGGATGCCCTGCCCCGCGAATTCACCTACGGTGTGGAAGTCCGACATCAGGACTTCTTTGCTAAAGGCGAAGCCGAAAAAACGCTCAACCGGGGCCTGCTGGATCGTTCCGTTAACCGGGTGATCCTCGACAGTCGTCCGGTGCACAGCGCGGTACCGCATAACGAGGCCATCGTTGATGCTCAGCGTAAAAAACCGAAAGTGCCGGTCCACGCCATCGTGACCGCACAGAACCCGATGGTCAGGTTCATCGGCAGCGACAATATGCAGCAAAATCAGGCGATGTTCGCCGTCTGGCTGCAAAAACTCGCGAGCTGGGAGCACACCACCACGCCGTACCTCTTTTTGCACACGCCGGATATTGCTCAGGCGCCCGAACTGGTCGATGCTCTGTGGCAGGCCTTGCAGGCCGCGGTGCCGTCCGTGGGCAGCACCCCTTCCATCCCACAACAATCTTCTCTTTTCTGATATCACCCCCTATCATAGTGAAGTGCCATCTGCCAAAAAACAGGGAGTTAGTATGGTCAGCGCGCTGTATGCGGTGTTAGGTGCATTACTGCTGATTAAATTTTCGTTTGATGTTGTGCGCCTCAGGATGCAGTACCGCGTCTCTTACGGCGACGGCGGTTTCTCCGAACTGCAAAGCGCTATTCGCATTCACGGTAATGCGGTGGAATACATTCCCGTTGCTCTCATCCTGCTGCTGTTTATGGAGATGAATGGCGCGGAAACCTGGATGGTGCATATTTGTGGCCTGATGCTTATTGCCGGCCGGTTAATGCATTATTACGGCTTTCACCACCGTTTATTCCGCTGGCGTCGTTCCGGCATGAGTGCGACCTGGTGTTCGCTTTTGCTGATGGTGCTGGCTAACCTGTGGTATATGCCGTGGGAGTTGGTTTTCTCCCTCCATTAGCGCACAATACGCCACTTTATTTTTCCCGGATTTTTACGTTATGTCAGATCGCGACACGCTTTTTTCCGCGCCTATCGCCAGCCTGGGCGACTGGACCTTCGATGAACGGGTAGCCGAAGTCTTCCCGGATATGATCCAGCGCTCTGTTCCCGGTTATTCCAATATTATCTCTATGATCGGTATGCTGGCTGAGCGCTTCGTTCAACCCGGTACGCAGGTCTATGACCTGGGCTGCTCGCTCGGCGCGGCAACGCTGTCGGTACGTCGTAACATTCATCACGATGGCTGCCGAATCATTGCCGTCGATAACTCCCCGGCCATGGTGGAACGCTGCCGTCGCCATATTGACGCGTACAAAGCGCCCGTTCCGGTGGACGTGGTGGAAGGCGATATCCGCGAGATCGAGATTAACAACGCCTCGATGGTAGTGCTGAACTTTACCCTGCAGTTCCTGGTGCCTGAAGACCGCCAGCTGCTGCTGGACAAAATTTACCAGGGGCTGAATCCCGGCGGCGCGCTGGTGCTTTCTGAGAAATTCAGCTTTGAGGATGCCAAAGTAGGCGAGCTGCTGTTCAACATGCACCACGATTTCAAACGGGCGAACGGCTACAGCGAGCTGGAGATCAGCCAGAAGCGCAGCATGCTGGAAAACGTGATGCTGACGGACTCCGTGGAAACCCATAAAGCGCGCCTGCACAAAGCCGGTTTTGAGCACAGCGAACTGTGGTTCCAGTGCTTTAACTTTGGCTCTCTGGTGGCGCTAAAAGCCGGGGATGCCGCATGATTGAATTCAGCAACTTTTATCAGCTGATTGCTAAAAACCATCTTTCCCACTGGCTGGAGACCCTGCCGGCGCAGATTGCCGCCTGGCAGCGCGATCAGCAGCACGGCCTGTTAAAGCAGTGGTCAAATGCCGTGGAGTATCTGCCGGAGCTGACGCCGCATCGTCTGGATTTACTGCACAGCGTGACGGCGGAAAGCGCAGAGCCGCTCCCTGCCGGGCAGATCAACCGCATCGAAACGCTGATGCGTAATTTAATGCCGTGGCGCAAAGGGCCGTTCTCGCTGTACGGCGTGAACATCAATACCGAGTGGCGCTCAGACTGGAAGTGGGATCGCGTACTGCCGCACCTTTCCGACCTGACCGGGCGCACCATTCTGGACGTAGGCTGCGGCAGCGGTTACCACATGTGGCGCATGATTGGCGCGGGAGCCCATCTGGCGGTCGGCATCGACCCGATGCAGCTCTTCCTGTGCCAGTTTGAGGCGGTGCGAAAACTGCTCGGCAACGACCAGCGCGCGCACCTGCTGCCGCTGGGCATAGAGCAGCTCCCTGCCCTGAAAGCGTTCGATACCGTCTTCTCAATGGGCGTGCTGTATCATCGTCGTTCCCCGCTTGAACACCTGTGGCAGCTCAAAGATCAGCTGGTCAGCGGCGGCGAGCTGGTGCTGGAAACGCTGGTAATTGAAGGCGATGAGCATGCGGTTCTGGTGCCGGGCGATCGCTACGCACAGATGCGCAACGTTTACTTCATCCCGTCCGCGCTGGCGCTGAAAAACTGGCTGGAGAAATGCGGATTTGTGGATGTGCGCATTGCCGATGTTTGCGTAACGTCTATCGAAGAGCAGCGCCGCACCGACTGGATGATCACCGAATCGCTGGAGCAGTTCCTCGACCCGGCCGACCACAGCAAAACCGTTGAAGGCTATCCTGCACCAATGCGTGCGGTATTGATTGCGACCAAGCCGTAGTTTTCCCCTCTCCCCTGTGGGGTGAGGGGATAAAAAAAGGCCCCTGTTGAAATTGCAGGGGCCTGGTACAAGCAAGCATCATATTGGGCGACATGATGCGCGGTAAAAATCGGTACGTTGCTACACGTGATGACGCTCAATCAGCGACTTCATTTCCGCAACCGACTCTCCCTCTACGCCGTAGCGAGAATATTCATCCGCTTCAGCATCCGTCGACATTGACAGCCCTGTATTGCGATAACGCATGGGTGAAGGTATCCATTTCCCCGCAGAGCTGTGAAGCTCTTCCACCCCGGCGTTTAAAAACCGTTCCAGATTGCTGGCACGGACTCCCGCACCCGCCATTATTATTGGAACACCGGAATGTGCTTTTAGTTCCGTAATTAATTGCAGACCTTTTTCCGCCGAAGACTGCTGTCCCGATGTCAGAACGCGCGCCACGCCAAGTTCGGCAAGCGTATCAAATGCTTGCAGGGGATCTTTGCACATATCAAACGCACGATGAAAGGTGACGGCCATTCCTTTCGCGGCGTCCATCACCTTACGCATCCGCGGCAGGTCGACGTGACCATCTTCATCAAGCAGGCCGGTAACCAGCCCCGGGAAGCCCAGGTCACGAACCAGCGCGATATCTTCAAGCATGGCACTGAACTCGCCCGCCGTGTAACAAAAATCGCCGCCGCGAGGCCGAATAATCGGGTGGACCGGGATGGTGACGGCCTGGCGGGCAGACTTCAACACGCCGTATGAAGGCGTTAACCCCCCTTCTTTCGGGGCGGCGCATAGCTCAATACGGTCAGCTCCCATCTGTTGCGCCGTTACGGCACACGCCACGCTGTAACAACAAATCTCCAGCAGCGCCATCTGCTTCTCCTTAAAATCAGCTTAACGCGCCATCATGGCACGCCTCTCGTTTCGTGTCTCAGCGACGAATCACAACTCTCAGGCTTCGCTGGCAACGATCTGCTCAATGGTCCAGGGATGAAATTTCACGGTCACCTGCCCGTCCGTCACGGCCAGCGTCGGGTTAGGCAGACGCTCGCGCTCGCCTTTGGGTGAACTCGTCTTCACAAAAATCCCCGGCTTGCTTAACCCGTCGTCTGACAGCAGGGCCAGGGCGCGCGCGTTCAACGTTTCCGGCTCACCCGGCAGGACGATTTCGATATGCTCCCAGCCTTCGTGCGGATAGCGTTTCTCGCCCGGCCACGGCAGTTCAACCACGGTGAACTGCCAGTGCGCCACGTTCACCGGCTCATGCAGTTTGAACAGACAAATGGGGCGTCCATTGATGATGTTCTCAGAGAGCAACTCGCCGCACTGTTCAAACCCGCGACGCCAGCGCTCGGCGGTGGCATTCTGGTGGCAGCGCAAGGAAATGTGATCCGCCGCAAGCGGCACGATATCCAGACCAAGACGGGTGGCAAGTTCTGTGAACGCCTTTGTGAAGCGCGGTAAATCTGCGGAAATATCATGCAGTTCGTCAATGGATTGCCAGTTCGCCATAAGTCAGTCTCTTTTCGTGTCGCAAAGCCGCTAATTTACTCCGTTGCCCCGTTTTGACCAACCGCAGAATCCGGCTTTTTATGACTGCATGGTTATGCACGCTTTCTTAGCCTGGATTCTGAGCAATCTTCGGGCCCCGCAATGCTGACGCCAGAAGGCATTTGCAGTATACTCCCGCCCTAAATTCTTTAACTGGCGCGGGCGGTTGTAAGCCCGCATCAAAAACGTAAGGTATCCAGGTGAATATTCAGGCTCTTCTCTCCGAAAAAGTCAGTCAGGCACTGATTGCCGCAGGCGCACCTGCGGATTGCGAACCGCAGGTTCGTCAGTCAGCAAAAGTACAGTTTGGCGACTATCAGGCTAATGGCGTGATGGCAGTGGCTAAAAAACTGGGCATGCCGCCGCGACAGCTCGCTGAGCAGGTACTGACGCATCTGGATCTTTCCGGCATTGCCAGCAAAACTGAAATTGCTGGTCCGGGCTTTATCAATATTTTCCTTGAGCCTGCGTTCCTGGCGAGCCACGTTGACGCGGCGCTGAAGTCTGACCGTCTGGGCGTTTCCCAGCCGGAAGCGCAGACAGTGGTGGTCGACTACTCTGCCCCGAACGTGGCGAAGGAGATGCACGTAGGCCACCTGCGCTCCACCATCATCGGTGACGCCGCGGTACGCACCCTTGAGTTCCTCGGTCACAAGGTGATCCGCGCGAACCACGTGGGCGACTGGGGCACCCAGTTCGGCATGCTGATTGCTTACCTGGAAAAACAGCAGCAGGAAAACGCGGGTGAAATGGCGCTGGCGGACCTGGAAGGGTTCTACCGCGAAGCCAAAAAGCACTATGACGAAGACGAAGCCTTTGCCGAGCGCGCACGCAGCTACGTGGTGAAGCTGCAGGGCGGGGATCAATACTTCCTTGAGATGTGGCGCAAGCTGGTTGACATCACCATGTCCCAGAACCAGCTTACCTATAACCGTCTGAACGTGACCCTGACTCGCGACGACGTGATGGGTGAAAGCCTGTACAACCCGATGCTGCCAGGCATTGTGGCGGACCTGAAGGCCAAAAACCTGGCGGTGGAGAGCGAAGGCGCAACGGTAGTGTTCCTTGATGAGTACAAAAACAAGGAAGGCGAACCGATGGGCGTGATTATCCAGAAAAAGGATGGCGGCTATCTCTACACCACCACGGACATCGCGTGTGCGAAATACCGTTACGAAACCCTGCACGCCGACCGCGTGCTGTATTACATCGACTCCCGTCAGCACCAGCACCTGATGCAGGCGTGGACTATCGTGCGTAAAGCCGGTTACGTGCCGGACTGCGTGCCGCTGGAACACCACATGTTCGGCATGATGCTGGGTAAAGACGGCAAGCCGTTCAAAACCCGCGCGGGCGGTACCGTGAAGCTTTCCGATCTGCTGGACGAAGCGCTGGAGCGCGCCCGTCGCCTGGTGGCAGAGAAGAACCCGGACATGCCTGCTGACGAACTGGAAAAACTGGCCAACGCCGTGGGTATCGGTGCGGTGAAATACGCGGATCTTTCCAAGAACCGCACCACCGACTACATCTTCGACTGGGACAACATGCTGGCGTTTGAAGGCAACACAGCGCCGTACATGCAGTACGCCTATACCCGCGTGCTCTCCGTGTTCCGCAAGGCGAACATTGATGAAAGCGTGCTGGCGAATGCGACAGTGACCATCACGGAAGATCGTGAAGCACAGCTGGCGGCGCGTCTGCTGCAGTTCGAAGAGACGCTGACGGTTGTCGCGCGTGACGGCACGCCGCACGTGATGTGTGCTTACCTGTACGATCTGGCGGGTCTTTTCTCCGGCTTCTACGAGCACTGCCCTATTCTGTCTGCAGAAAATGAATCGGTGCGTAACAGCCGCCTGAAGCTGGCTCAGCTGACGGCGAAGACCCTGAAGCTGGGTCTGGATACCTTGGGTATCGAAACCGTAGAACGTATGTAAAAAAGAAACCCGGCAAACGCCGGGTTTTTTATTATCAGAAGTATTTCCGCAAATACTCTGTCAGACAGAGAATCGCCATCGCCTGGCCATACGGCATCGACGTCAGCGGGATCTGGCGATAAAAATCAAGATCGCTGCCCATGCCCGTACCGAACGACGTTTGCAGCAACTCCCCTTCCGGCGAGATATTTTTCACGATACCGCGAATCGCTTTTTCAGCAACGTCAGCATATTCAGGCTCAACATAGCGCTTCCGCACCGCTTTCAGGATCCCGTAGGCAAACCCTGCCGTGGCGGATGCCTCCAGGTACGAGTTCGGATCGTCCAGCAGCGTATGCCACAACCCGCTTTCGTCCTGACATTTTGCCAGCGCGGCGACCTGCGCCTTCAGCACCTGCACCAGATAACGGCGCACGGCGTTGTTTTCAGGCAGATCAACCAGTTCGAGGAAGTCGGGGATCACGATGGTGAGCCAGCTGTTGCCGCGCGCCCAGCGGGCCCGGGCAAAGTTATGATTGCCGTCGTAGCTCCAGCCGTGGAACCACAGCCCCGTCTCCCGGTCCATCAGGTTCTGCACGTGGAGCAGGAACTGATAGATCGCCTCCTCTACGTACTCCGGCTTATTCAGCAGCCTGCCGATTTTCGCCAGCGGCAGCACCGTCATCATCAGCGTGTCGTCCCACATCTGTTGATGATTCTCTTCCGCCAGCGTGATGTGCTGCATACCGCCGTGTTCGGTGCGTGGCATTTCAGTCATCGCCCACTCCGCCCAGCTTTCCAGCCACGGCAGCCAGGCCGGGTTTTTGCTCTCTTCGTAGCGATAGGCCAGCGTCAGGAACGGCGACATCGTATTGACGTTTTTGGTGGTGGCGCCTTCCGCAAAGCGGTCGGCAAACCAGCTGTCGATAATGTTGCGCATCCCTTCGTCGCCTGTCTGGCAGTAATACTGCCAGATGCCATACAGGCCGACGCCGTGCGTCCACTCCCATCCGGCCCAGCCTTTGGTGTCGATCACGCGCCCGTCGTCCAGCCGCAGCAAAAATTCACCCGTTTTATCGTGGATATTGACCAGGTTGTGCGTCACTTTTTGAATCAGCGATTTCAGCTCGTCCCGGGCGATAAAGCGCTCTGGCTGACGCAATAGCGGGCTATGTTTGACAGGCCAAACTTTCATCATCTTAACCTCTGTTGTATGTCGAATTGAGTACCGCGCGATCCTTCAGCGAAGATGCAGCTGGCTTATTGCGATTCAGATAACCGATGTTGTTATTGCCCCACAGTGACTCATAAGGCATACCGGCCAGCATCTCGACGGTGGCGCGGGCGTGTGGCGTCGCTGACTCCGGCATCGCATGACCACACTCACGCATTTTCGCGGTCTCCTCGCGCAGCGTGCGGTGGGTCTGTAAATTAAGCCTGAAGCGCAGGGAAACGAGGAAACCGCAGAACAGCACCAGGATGGTGCCCACGCTCAGGATCAGCAGAATGGTGTGGCTCACTTCCGCAGGCTGTACCTTCTGACCGCTGACAAAGCCGGACATTTGCATCACGATGCCTACCAGCATCACCGCACCGGCCTGTGACGCCTTACGGGTCAGGGTCATGATGCCGGCGAAAATCCCTTCCCGGCGCTGGCCGGTGATCGCTTCATCCACGTCAGCAATGTAGGTATAGGTATTCCATGGCACGTAGTTAATACCACCGCGCCCCAGCCCAGCCACCGCAGAGATCAGCAACAGCAGAGCGTAGACGTCGCTCAGACCGGCGTAATAGAGCATGGCGTAAGAGAGAGACGCCAGGCCAAACAGCACCACCACCATGCGGTAGGACGGCGCAGGTCCGAAGCGAATACACAGCGGGATCATCCCGATCACGGCGAGGAACTGGAAGATAGCCATCGTGCCCAGCAGGTTGGACGCCATTGACGCTTCCTGCATCAGCACAAACACCACGTAGTAGGTGAAGACTGCGTTAAATACGTCCTGTGCGATGTAGCCGCCGAGGTACATGCCAAGATGCTGGCGGAAAATCTTGATGCGCAGCGTAGAGCTTAATTCGACAAACAGACGATTGATGCTTTGCCCCAGCGTCAGTTTCTTCTTCTCTTCTTCGGCACGCAGCGCCGCTTCAGACCACTCCTCACGCGGGCGCTCCCAGGTAAAGAACCAGACAAAGGTCAGCATCAGGGCGCACAGCACGGAGAAAACCAGGCTTGCGTAAAAGAATGAGACGGCATTGTCTTTACCGAAGTGGGTGAGCAGGATCCCCGGCAGGAAGGAGGCCAGAATCGCTGACATCTGCGCCATAGAAATACGCGCCCCGGAGAACTTGGTTTTCTGTTTGAAGTCGTCGGTCATTTCCGGCACCAGCGTCTCGTAAGGCACCAGAATCATGGTGTAGACAATATCAAACACCAGATAGGTCAGCAGGTAGTACCAGAAATTCATGTCCCCTACCCACATCAACGAGTAGCTGAACACGCACGGAATGCCTAGCAGGATAAAGAACTTACGGCGACCAAAGCGCTTTCCAGCCCAGGTCGTACCGAAGTTATCCGTCAAAAAGCCCATTAACGGGCTGACAACAGCATCCAGCACCCTCGCAGCGGCAAAGATGAAGGTTGCTTCAATCGGTGTGAGTCCACAGAAGGTGGTATAAAAATACAAAAGCCAGGCCGCCGTCAGGGCGGTCGTACCAGCCCCGAGAAAATCGCCTGCCCCGTAAGCAAGATAATTTGCGAGTCCAATTTTACGTGTTTTCATTGCCGTCAACCCTAAGCAAATTTGGGAGACTCCCTGCAAGTAAGGCTCATCGGGGAGTTTTTACACGGCTACAGTAAATGCAACGACGTCCTGATACCTTTCTGTTTCTGCCATCACGGGCAGGGTAAATGGCAAAAATGCAAAGAGTCGCGTCACGCGTGTCACTAATTTATAAAACAGCGTTTCTGTTGCATCAAAAGGTGAGGTCAATTTTGCGAGACAGCCATCAGAATTGACTGATGGCTGGTGGAAAGGCAGGCAGCTAGCGGTAGTTGACGATGACAGAATTGCTCTGCACCTTCAGCGCCGGGATCAAACGTCCTCCGCCCGGCACTTCCCAGATAAAACGTAAAGGTTCAATGGCCGGCACGCCGTTGAACGCCTGCGTTGTGCCATTTTCGCCGTCGATTTCCGTGCAGCGGGTCTGTGAGCAGAGGCGCACCCGCAGTCCGGCTGGCGTTGGGCCAATCAGCCTGTAGTTCCACACCACCATTCCCATCTGACCAGAAACCGTTTCAGATGGCGACAGCGGATTAGAAGACATGGCGACACCCCGGTTGCTGAGGGTCACGCCCATGCTGCTTGCCTGCCAGGTCCCTTCCCCGGCAGCCTGAGCCGCCAGCGGGAAGAGCAAAATCCATAGCCATTTCATTATTTTCCTCCAATCGTTGCCGTCATGCGGATATGGCGGTTATCCGACAGCTCCAGATTCGACAGCACAACAAGCTGATTCAGGCTGCGGCGCAGGAAGCGCGACAGCAGCGGACGCAGCGCGTGGTTGACCAGCAGCACCGGCGGCGCGCCCAGCATTTCCTGACGCGCCAGCGCCTCCTGAGTTTGCTCCAGCAGGCGATCCGCCAGGCCAGGCTCGAGGCCGCCGCCGCCCTGCAGGGCCTGCAGCAGCAGGCGTTCAAGCGGCGTATCGAGGCCAATCACCTGGACTTCGCCGGTCCCCGGGAACCACTGCTGGGTGATCGCACGCCCCAGCGCCACGCGCACCACCGCCGTCAGCTCGTGCGGATCGCTCTGCAGCGGCGCATGCTCGGCAAGGGTTTCCAGGATGGTACGCATATCGCGGATCGGCACTTTTTCCTCAAGCAGGTTTTGCAGCACCTTGTGCAGCGTAGTTAACGTCAGCACGCCCGGCACCAGGTCTTCCGTCAGCTTCGGCATCTCCTGCGTCACGCGATCGAGAAGCTGCTGCGCTTCCTGACGGCCAAACAGCTCTGCCGAGAATTGCCCAATCAGATGATTAAGGTGGGTTGCCACCACGGTACTGGCTTCGACAACCGTATAACCCTGAATTTGCGCCTGCTCTTTCAGCGCGCTTTCAATCCAGATTGCCGCCAGGCCAAAGGCCGGATCGACGGTCTGCTCGCCCGGCAGCGTGCCTGCTGCAGTGCCAGGGTTAATCGCCAGCCAGCGTCCCGGGTAAGCATCGCCGCTGCCAATTTCAACACCCTTCATCAGAATACGATAGCGCGCAGGCGGCAGGTCCATATTGTCCTTGATATGCACCACCGGCGGCAGGAAGCCCATGTCCTGGGCGAATTTTTTACGGATGCTGCGGATGCGGCCGAGCAGCTCGCCATCCTGCTGGAAATCCACCATCGGGATCAGGCGATACCCCACTTCCATTCCCAGGGAGTCTTCCAGTTGAACGTCGTTCCAGGTCGCTTCTACGGCCTGGGTGTTCTCCGGCATTTTCACCGGAACCGGATCCGCAGCCGGCCTGGTCTCACGACCACGCATCCACCAGGCCAGCCCCAGCAGCCCCGCCGTAAACAGCAGGAACACGAGGTTTGGCATCCCCGGCACCAGGCCGAGCAGCCCGAGCACCGCAGCCGCCAGCAGCATCACGCGCGGGTTACTGAAGAGCTGGCCCACCATCTGCTCGCCAACGTCCTGATCGGTACTGACGCGGGTCACGATAACGCCTGCCGCAGTGGAGATAACCAGCGCCGGGATCTGTGCGACCAGACCGTCACCAATGGTCAGCAGCGTATAGCTTTCCGCCGCGTGGCCCATGTCCATCCCGTGCTGCAGTACCCCCACCAGCAGGCCGCCGACCACGTTAATCACCATGATCAGGATGCCCGCGATGGCATCCCCGCGCACAAACTTACTCGCACCGTCCATGGAGCCGTAGAAGTCCGCTTCCTGGGTCACTTCCGCGCGGCGCTTTTTCGCTTCATCTTCGGCGATAAGCCCGGCGTTCAGATCGGCGTCGATCGCCATCTGCTTGCCCGGCATCCCGTCCAGCACAAAGCGCGCGCCCACTTCCGCAATACGCCCTGCACCTTTGGTGATAACCATAAAGTTGATGATCACGAGGATAACGAACACCACGATACCGATAGCGAAGTTCCCGCCCACCAGGAAGTGGCCGAAGGCCTCGACCACCTTACCCGCCGCTGCCGCGCCGGTGTGGCCCTCCATCAGGATGATACGCGTGGAGGCCACGTTCAGCGCCAGCCGCAGCAAGGTGGTAAACAGCAGAATGGTCGGGAACGCGGCGAACTCCAGCGTGCGCTGGGTGAACATCGCCACCAGCAGCACCATAATGGACAGCGCAATATTGAAGGTGAAAAGCAGATCGAGGATGAACGCCGGGAGCGGCAGTACCATCATCGACAGAATTAACAGGATAAGGATCGGCCCGGCGAGGATCTGCCATTGGGTCGATTTCAGGTTGCCGGGCAGGCGCAACATTGCCACCAGATTAGCCATCAGTGTCCTTCTCGTTCATAAAATCCAGCGCGGCAGGCACCGGAAGGTTCTCAGGTTTGACAGGCCGTTGACCGCCGGCCAGACGCCAGCGCTTCAACTGCCATACCCAGGCCAGCACTTCCGCCACCGCGGCGTAGAGTTGACCTGGGATCTGTTGTCCGATATCCGCGTGGCGGTAAAGGGCTCGCGCCAGCGGAGGCGCTTCCAGGATCGGCACGCGGTTTTCGGTACCAATTTCCCTGATGCGCAATGCAATCAGCCCCGCCCCTTTTGCCACCACTTTCGGCGCGCTCATTTTGTTTTCGTCATAGCGCAGCGCCACGGAATAGTGCGTCGGGTTGGTAACGATGACGTCCGCCTTCGGCACATCTTCCATCATGCGGCGACGGGCAGCGGCACGCTGCATCTGCCGGATGCGCCCCTTCACGTGCGGGTCACCTTCCATCTGCTTATATTCGTCGCGGATGTCCTGACGTGACATTCGCAGTTTCTTGAAGTGGGAATAGAGCTGGAAGATAACGTCAAAACCCACCATCGGAATAATGCTGAGCACCACCAGCAGCGCGCAAAGCCCAACCAGGTTCAGCGCATTGCTCATCGCGGTGAGGGGCGACTCGCTGATAAGGCGCATCATTTCGGGCCAGTGGTACCAGAGGAAAAACCCTGCGGAACTGCCCATCAGCACCGATTTGAGAATAGCCTTGAGCAGCTCGGCCCCGGTCTGCGCAGAGAACATTTTCGCAATGCCCGGCAGCGGGTTCAGTTTTGAAAATTTAGGTTGCAGCGATTTTCCGCTAAAGACCAGCCCGCCCAGCATCACCGGGGAGACCAGCGCCACCAGCACCACGCCGGTAATCAGGGGCAGTAGCGCAACCATGGCCCCTTTTATCAGTTGAATAATCTGGCTGAGGATCAGATTCGGGTCGTTGACCATGCTGTGGTCAAAACGTAAGCCGGTGGAGAGCATCCCCGCCAGCTTGCGGGCGAGCGACTCCCCGCCCCACCAGATAATGCACACCCCAACGATCAGGATCAGCAGGGAGGTCAATTCTCGGGATCGGGGGATCTGCCCTTCCTCACGCGCCTTTTCTAGTCGGTGGGGTGTGGGGGCTTCCGTTTTGTCGTCGTTCTCTTCTGCCACAGTGCATGCTCAGCCCATTACGTCACGGGTATCATGCCAGCGCAGCGGAAATCCAATGGCGGGAAAAGCCCGTTTATTCGGGCTCTTTTCGGTGATTTTGTCGTAAACCGCCTCAGGCGGCGTAACCCCCCTGAGGCGGAATGGATAATCAGAAGCCGAGGCTGTCCAGCAGGTCGTCCACCTGATCCTGGCTTGCCACGACGCCCGCCTTGCTGGCGTCGAGCTGTGGGCCATTGAGCAGGCTTTCGTTCTCGCGTTTTGGACGGGCAGCCGGTTCCGGGATGTTCTCCAGCAGCACCATCAGCAGCTGGCGCTCAATCTCCTGAATCACATCCATCATGCGCTTGATCACCTGACCGGTCAGATCCTGGAAATCCTGCGCCATCATAATGTCCAGCAGCTGGGCGTTGGTGAAGCTGGTGTGGCCCGGCACATCCCCCAGGAACTGACGGGTGTCGGTCACCAGTTCGCGGGCATCCGCCAGCTCGATGGGGTTCTCAAACCACTCATCCCAGCGTTGGGTCAGGGCTTTCGCGCCCTTTTCCATCGCATCCTGATGCGGCTGTGAGGCTTCAACGCTATTCAGCGCACGCTCAGCTGCCTGAGCGGTCATCTGCACAACGTAGTCCAGACGGTCGCGGGCGTCCGGGATCGCTTCCGCCGCTTCGGCAATGGCCTGATCCAGCCCCAGTTCACGCAGGCTGTCACGCAGCATGCGCGTCAGGCTGCCGATGCGGACGATGATGTCGCTCGGCGAGTGTTCTTCAACGGGTTTCATTGCAGGTTGCATCATCACCAACACCTCACATGCCGAGTTTCTCGAAGATCTTACCGAGCTTCTCTTCCAGGGTCGCTGCGGTGAATGGCTTCACCACGTAGCCGCTTGCGCCCGCCTGTGCAGCGGCAATGATGTTCTCTTTTTTCGCTTCTGCAGTGACCATCAGCACCGGCATAGACGCCATGCCCGCGTCCGCACGAATGGTTTTCAGTAGCTCCAGACCATCCATATTCGGCATGTTCCAGTCGGAGATGACAAAACCAAACCCGCCAGCCTGCAGTTTGTTCAGCGCATCCACGCCGTCTTCTGCTTCTTCAACGTTGTTGAAGCCCAGCTCTTTCAGCAGGTTGCGCACAATGCGACGCATGGTGGAAAAGTCATCCACAACCAAAAACTTAAGCTCTTTATCCGCCATAAAATAATACTCCTGAGTCAAATACGTATTGCCTGTCCGGCACTGATTTTCGCCAGCATCTGCTGGCTTACCTGGCTAAGATCGACCACTTCGCTCACGCCACCCATATTGATGGCCTCGCGCGGCATGCCGAACACCACACAACTTGCTTCATTCTGCGCAATCGTCCAGGCGCCAGCCTGGTGCATTGCAAGCATTCCGGCGGCACCGTCGTTGCCCATCCCCGTCAGGATCACCCCAACGGCGTTGCGCCCCGCATGTTTCGCCACCGAATGAAACAGCACATCCACCGACGGACGGTGCCGGTTAACCGGCGGTCCGTCATGAATTTTGATTTGATAGTTAGCGCCGCTGCGCGCCAGCTCCATATGCTTGTCCCCCGGCGCGATATACGCATGTCCCGGCAGCACGCGCTCGCCGTCTTCTGCCTCTTTCACGCTGATCTGGCACAGCTTGTTCAGACGTTCGGCGAAGGAGCGGGTAAAGCCAGGCGGCATATGCTGCGTGATCAGAATACCCGGACTTGAAAGCGGCAATGGCTGGAGTACATGGCGAATTGCCTCTGTTCCTCCGGTTGACGCCCCAATAACCAGCAGTTTTTCCGAGCTGAGTAACGGTCCGGCCTTCAGGGTTGCCGGCGCGGCCATCGGCTTGTGGGCCGCGAGCTTCGCGCGCGAGGCGGTGCGAATTTTCTCGGCGATCATCTCGCTGTACGCCAGCATCCCCTCGCGAATGCCGAGCTGCGGTTTGGTGACAAAATCCACCGCCCCCAGCTCCAGCGCGCGCAGAGTGATTTCCGAACCTTTCCCGGTCAGGGAGGAGACCATCACCACCGGCATGGGACGCAGGCGCATCAATTTCTCAAGGAAATCTATGCCATCCATGCGCGGCATCTCGACATCCAGCGTTAGCACGTCGGGGTTATATTTTTTAATTAAATCCCGCGCTACCAGCGGATCCGGCGCAGTGGCCACCATCTCCATGTCGCTGTGGCTATTGATGATTTCAGTCATGATCTGACGCATCAGCGCTGAATCATCGACAGACAATACCCTGATTTTACTCATGCTTTTTCCTTACTCAGCGCATATACCGTTTGCCCACGCAGGCTAAACTCACGCGCGAGGTTGCTGAAGTTTTCCGAGTGCCCGGCAAACAGTAAACCGTCAGGCTTGAGCAACGGAACAAACCGACGCAGAATGTCCTGTTGCGTCGTTTTATCAAAATAGATCATGACGTTACGGCAAAAAATGGCGTCGAAAGGCCCCGGCACGTTGTACTGCTTATCGAGCAGGTTAACGGGCGCGAATTCGACGCAGTTCGCCAGCTCCTGGCGTACGCGAACCAGGCCTTCATGCGGGCCCGTGCCGCGCATGAAGTAACGCTGTAGCTGCTGCGGCGACAGCGTTTTCAGCTCGTCCTGGCGATACACGCCGTTGCGCGCTTTCTCCAGCACCTCGGTGTCGATATCGCTGGCGTAGACTTTCCAGCGTCCCGGCGCCATCCCCAGCGTGTCTGCAAGGGTGATCGCCAGCGAGTACGGCTCTTCGCCCGTTGAGGCGGCCGCACTCCAAACGCGATACTCCCCGGTGCGACGGCGCGCATGCTCGGCCAGAACCGGAAAGTGGTGAGCTTCGCGGAAAAAGGCCGTCAGGTTGGTCGTGAGTGAGTTAATAAAAGCCTGCCACTCCGCGCTGTTCTGGTTCGCTTCGAGCATGCTCAGATAGCGGCCAAAATCATCCAGCCCCAGCGTACGCAAGCGCCGCACCAGTCGGTTGTAGACCATGTCCCGCTTATGATCCGCAAGCACGATCCCCGCACGCTGGTAGATTAACTGACATATCCGACGAAAATGCGCGTCGGACAGCGCGAGGCGCTGTGTCATCTGCAACAATAATGACGTTTGCCCAGGGGGCATTGGTGATGTCATAGCGCCTTCTTAATTACATTCAGGATACAACTGGCACGGCCTGTGACCGCCCGACTTCTGTTACTGCTTCAACGTGCTCTTTCACATTAAATACCGCGACCAGCCCGGTGAGACGATCCGCCTGGCTGGCCAGCTGATCGGTTGCCGCTGCCGCTTCCTCAACTAACGAGGCATTCTGTTGCGTCACCTGATCCATCTGGCTGACGGCCTGAGCCACCTGCTCTATCCCGCGACGCTGTTCGTCCGACGCCGAGGCAATTTCGCCCATGATGTCGTTAACCCGCGTCACGGAGGTGACGATCTCGTGCATGGTATGCGCCGCCGTATCCACCAGGGCAGACCCCTGCTGGACGCGAGAGACCGACTCTTCAATGAGGGACTTAATCTCTTTCGCCGCGTTGGCGCTGCGGCTCGCCAGGTTTCGCACTTCACCAGCCACCACCGCAAACCCACGTCCCTGCTCGCCGGCGCGCGCCGCTTCCACGGCGGCGTTCAACGCCAGGATGTTGGTCTGAAACGCAATACCGTCAATCACGCTGATGATGTCGCCGATCTTCTGCGAGCTGGCGGCAATCTCCTGCATGGTGCTGGCCACGTGAGAGGCCTGATCGCCCCCTCTCTTCGCCGTCAGCGCCGCCTGTTTTGACAGGTCAGACGCCTGGCGCGCGTTATCGGCGTTCTGGCTTACCGTCGCGGTCAGTTGTTCCATACTGGCCGCCGTCTGCGCCAGCGATGCCGCCTGCTGCTCGGTGCGGGACGAGAGATCGTTATTCCCCGCCGCAATCTCTGAGATCCCCGTATGCATGGCGTAACTGCCCTGACGCACGTCGGATACCGTTTCCCGCAGCGACCCCTGCATGGCCTTCAGGCTGGCAAAGATCGCCGAAATTTCGTTTTTGCCAAACACCGCCACCGGACGCGCCAGATCCCCCTTCGCAATACTGTCGAAGTGGCTGCTGATAATCGCCAGCGGCTGCACAATCATTCTGCGCGCCCAGAGCAGCGCCCCGCCGGTCAGCAGCCCCGCCAGAATCACAACGACGGCAAAGATAACGCCCGACATGTGATAGCTGGTGCGGCTTGCTTCACCGGCGCGCAGAACAGACTGATTGATATCCTGCTGCCATGCGTCAAAGCTGCCGTCAAACGCCGCCTGAGACGCCTGGACCGGAGCGGTCATGAAGTCCGAAAGCTGGTTGTTCTCAAGCCAGGTCGCCTGGTGGTCCAGATCGCTGTACCACTGCTCAAAGTTCTTTTTCATGGCCGCCTTCAGCGCTTTCTCTTTCTCGCCGTCGGCCGCCTGCGCCGTGAAGGCCTTAAACTGTGCGTCTGCCTGCTTTAGGCTGTCGCGCGCCGTTGCCATCAGCGCCTTAATGTCATCCGGCGGATAGCTGAGCGCGGTTAAGGTTCCTGCCTTGTTCAGCGCAGTGCTTGCCTGCAACAGCACGGCACGCGTTTGTGCCAGTGCGGAGCGCTGCTGATTACTCGCCTCAACGTCCTGCAAATTCTGATAGCCATCGCGAAACGCCCAAAAAGACAACCCGTTACTGCCAACCTGCAACACACCGCAAAGGATCAGTATCAAAAACAGTGTGGTAGAGATACGAATACGATTTAACATCCACGCTCCCATCAAGCGGCAAGCAGCCGCGGTTTAATTGTCAGTCAAAATGTTTCCCAGTTTTCATCTTGTCCGGTCGTTGCAGCACGCGTGCGGGTGACCGCCGTGTCGGCGGCTGGCGCGCGGTACGTAGCTTGCGCAGTGACCGTATTTCCAGCGAGTGAAGCGAGACGAAACGCCGAGACGGCCATCTTCAGACGGCTCGCCTGGTCTTCCAGCGCAGCGGCCGCCGCAGCGGACTCCTGCACCAGCGCGGCGTTTTGCTGTGTCACGCGGTCCATTTCCGATACCGCCAGGGCAACCTGGTCGATACCACGACTCTGCTCATCGGACGCAGAGGCGATTTCACCCATGATGTCCGTCACGCGGGTAACGGCATTCACGATGTCATTCATGGTCTCCCCGGCACTCTCCACCAGCACGGAGCCGGTATCCACGCGGGAGACGGAGTCTTCAATCAGGGATTTAATCTCTTTTGCCGCGTTGGCGCTGCGGCTGGCAAGGTTGCGCACTTCCCCGGCCACCACCGCAAACCCGCGCCCCTGCTCGCCCGCGCGCGCTGCTTCCACGGCGGCGTTGAGCGCGAGGATGTTGGTCTGGAAGGCAATGCCGTCGATGACGCTGATGATGTCGGCGATTTTCTTCGAGCTGTCGGCGATTTCGTGCATGGTTTTCACCACGCCATCCACCACGCGACCGCCGCGCTGCGCGGTTTCGGAGGCGCTTTCCGCCAGCTGAGACGCCTGGCGGGCGTTATCGGCGTTCTGCTTCACGGTTGCGGTGAGCTGCTCCATGCTGGCGGCCGTCTCTTCCAGCGCCGACGCCTGCTGCTCGGTACGAGATGAGAGATCGTTATTCCCCATCGCGATTTCGCTGGTGCCGGTATAGATCGCCTCGGATCCGTTACGCACGTTGGCGACGGTCTCGATCAATGAACGCTGCATGTGGTCGACGCTGTTGGCCAGCTCGGTGATCTCGTTACGTCCGGAAACGGTCAGCGTTTTGGTCAGATCGCCAGAGGCAATCTCGCGAATATGGGCAATCACGCGGCCGAGAGGGTTCAGCAGGATGTGGCGAATGCCGTACCACACAGCGAACAGCACAATGACCAGCGCCAGGGCCAATACCGCCATCTGCCATTTCGCAAAGCGGTAGTCATTCTGGCTTTCAGTAAAGGCCGAGTGATACAGATCGCCGCTGGCCTTCGCGTATTCCCCCAGCGCCGCGCCGAGTGCGTTTTGCATCCCCTGCGTCGGCTGTGCGAAGTAGGCATCCATGTTGCCGCTCTCGAGGAACTGGATCAGCTCCGTCAGCCCGGCATAGTAGGCGCTGTATTTTTCATCAATGTTCTGGCTCACCTGCGCCATAGCAGGCTGCGGTGCGATTTGCCTGAAGGCGGCGTAGTGTTTAGCCGCGTCGGCCAGTGTGGCCCGGGCATTTTTTAGCAGATCGGTTTTCGCGCTGCTCTGCTGATTGTTCGGATCCATCATCATGCGCGCGGACGAGCGGCTCAGGTTGATACGCGTTTGCAGCATCAGATCCCACGTTGAGGTGAGCTCACTCTGCTGCAGGCGGAGATCGTTTGAGGCGGCGAAACTGTCCTGGTTCTGTTTTAACGACGAGAAAAAAAGCCCGCCGGAGATAAGCTGAAGTAGTGCGAAAATGACCAGCACCATCATTAGCATTGTGACAACGCGGATACGGTTCAACATACAACACCTTCTCATAGATTTATTAACGGTGTTATCGGCACAGGCCACAGGAACTTTACATTTGCGAAAGGGAAAAGCGCGGGGTTAAAACGCGACGTCAACAATCAGCGTATCGGTGTAGGTACCGGCGGGTGGCGTGGCCTGATTCGTCAGGACTTTGGCGGTGTAGTTATAGGTACGCAGCAGGCCGTCGGCGCTGACCAGCGAGGAGGTCGCGCTGGTCCAGCGTTCGCTGCCGCTGCTGCCCCAGCGGTTAGTCGTGGCTTCTTTATAGATGTCATAACTCAGGTAGTTACTGCCGCTCACCATCCGGCGCACGTTATTCAGCGCGTTGGCACCATTGTTAATCCCGATGGTATAGGTACTGCCTTTGGTACAGGTGACGGCAATCGCCTGCGAGACCGTGGGGAAATTTTGCACCAGCGGCGCACTGCTAAAGTTGACGTCCGGCGTGGTCATGGCGCTGCAGTCGTTGGTGACGGTCAGGTTAAGCAGAATACTGGTCGTCGCGGTTCCCGTTTGATTGATGGTGCAAATACCGAGCGCCCCCACGGAACAGACGCTGTAGTTAACGCTGAAGGTTAACTGCACCTGATACGGCCCGGCAGAGACGTTTTGTCCGGCGACGGTGCGGAAATAGAGCGGAATGTTGTACTGCTTTGACCCGAGCAATCCCAGCAAGGTATTTCCGCTCCAGGTATACGATTTACTTATCTGTACCTCACTGCTGCTCGCGCAACCCGAAAGTCCACACAGCCGGGTGGGGATCACGTCCGTGATGGCGGCATTATCGGTGCGTTTCAGGGTCGCACGACTGTTGGCCGATATCGTTGCTGCGGTGTAGTTCAGCGTCACCGAGTCGTTCGTCAGCAGGTTGAGTATCGCATCACACGCCACCACCAGCGTGCCGGTGGTCTCCACCTCCCCGGAGCCGCTCAGCGCAAACGACGTGACGCTGCCGAACGACGCATTGACCGTGCTGACGGTACAGGCCGCCCAGCTGCCGCCGGAGAGCAGCAGCAGGAGCAACATCACCCAGCGCTTCATGGCCCCTCCCGGCAGACCAGCGGGCCGTAGATTTGCAGCCTGTGGTCCGGGTTCGCGCCGATGGTCAGCGTTGCCCTGCAGCGTTTGCCTGTCGGCGTCGTGACGTCGAGCAGATTGACGTCGCTGAGGTTTTCCAGCCAGGCAATCCCGTCATATCCCACCACCGCATTGCTGCGCGAGGCGCGTCGAACCTGGCTTCCCACCGGAATGGCCTCCCCCTGCGCGTCGTGCAGGATGACGCTCGCTACCCGCTCCTGTTCCATCGGGAAATCCACCAGATAACCGCTGTGGCGGCGGATCGCCACCCGCCGCTCGGTCTCTTTCAGCCGGGTGTCGGCAGGCAGGTTCAGGGTATTAATACTGTAGCTTGCCGGGTAATAGGCCGAGACGCCGCTCACCAGCAGATACCCGTTGCGGTTGGTTTTACCAACCGGCTGGTTTTCATAGCTGACGGGGACATCCGGCTGGCCATCGGTGCTGATGACCACAAACGCATCGTTGATTTTGTTTGCCGCAAACAGTTCGCCGTCCATCAGCACCAGGGAGCCCATCGCTTCGCTCCACCAGGTCATCATGCCCTTCTCGCCGTACCCGCCCCCCTGCAGCTCGATATTGTTATTGCGCCAGCCCACCGTTCCCTGCTGGTAGTTATTCGATCGCGACTGGTTCGCCCACGCCATATTCCAGCTGAAGCCGCCGTCGGAGGGCATCGAGTGGTTGTAGTTGATGCGCTGCGTGCTGCCTGCATCCGGGGTATTTTCCACGGTGAGCGCCGCGCTGTCGCGTTCGCCCAGCGGCACCTGGAATGACATCGCGACCGTCCAGTCGCCCCGCTGCTGGTCCCGGCTGGCGGCGAGGTAAATGCTGCTGGAGCCCCAAAGATTTCGGCTCCAGGAGAGGTTAAGCAGCTCGGTTTTCTGGCTGTCAAAGCTCTCCACGCCGATCCAGGCCGCCCCGATGTTGCCGTATTCCCCCAGGTTGAAGGTCAGGGAATATTGATCGGTATTGCGGCTAAAGCTGGCGATGGGGCGGTCATTTTCGTCGTACACCGTCGGCTGGTCATACAGGGCCAGGTTACCAAAGCCGCGATCGCGGCGGGTATGCTGGGTGGCGAGGCTGAACTCGCTGGTGCTGTACTGGTAGCCCCAGTTGATTTGCCCGCCGTCATCTCCGCGCATCCGGCTCTGGCTGTACGAGGTATTCACCACGCCAAAACGCCCCAGCTTGACCACCGTCCCCGCACCGGCGAGCGCCAGTTCCTCCGCGCCTTCGGCGTGCCCCTCCAGCGTCAGCCAGTCCGTCAGGCCGTAGCGATACGATCCGCTCCCCGCCGCCGGGCCGTAGTCAAAATTCTTAATGCCGTAGTTGCGCCGCAGGCTCCCCAGGGTAACGGCCCCGTCGCTCAGCCCTTCTTTCAGCAGATCGCTGGTGACGTAAAACGGCAGCGTGGTACTCACCTGGCGCCCCAGCGCATCGGTGGTGACCAGCACCGCATCCCCGGCGCCGTTAATGTAGGGCAGGTTCGTCAGGGTGAACGGCCCGGGCTGCAGCTGCGTGGACCCGGAGCGGTAGCCGTTGATGAAGAGGTCGACCGAGGTCGGCACCGCCGCTTCACCTGAAAATTCCGGCAGCGGCCAGGTCACCAGGTCCGGACGCAGGGAGAAATCACGCCCATAGCTGATCCCGCCCATGCGGACGCTGCTGCTCCAGCTCAGGGCATCGCTGATGACATCCCCGGCGGTCCAGGTGGTGGCGTCCTCCTCGTTGGTCACCAGCAGGGTGGTGTCATAGCGGACATAGCCCTCCTGCTGACCGTCGTTGCCGGTGAAATTTTCGCGGGCGTAGCCGGTGGAGGAGAATGAACCGTTTTCATTGAAGTAGCGGAATTCATGCCAGAGCGAGGCCTGCCCGCCGACGTGCTCGGTATGGTTGGTATAAAAATCGTAATTGAGCAGCGCGCCTCTGCCATAGTGAGGCTTACTCTGCGTCGGCTGGCCGCCAAACGGGGTGACGCGGGAGGTTATCCACTCACGGGGCACGGTCAGCAGCAGACGCTGGGCGGGACTGTCGTACTCCACCCGCACCGCCGGAAGCGTGCTGAGATTGACGTCGCCGTTGGGCACATGTTCAGGCGGAAGCCCGGCGCGCAGCAAATCGGCGCTGGAGATATAGTAAGCGCCGTCGCGTTGCGTCACGGGAACCACCAGCCCGGTGTCGTAGTGGTTCAGTACCAGGGCGAGCTGGAAAACCGCCTCCCCGTTTATCGCCTGCGCTTGCGGCGGCGGCGGTAAGCTGTCATCACCCGGTTCGGCCCAGGTACTGGTACTCACGCAAAGCAGGATCACCATTGCGGGCTTCAGTTGACGGGCGTCGACTGCCATTGTGCATCCCTGGCATTAATCTGCGCGCTGATCTGGCTGGGCTGGCGGATCCCGGCCGGAATCGGCCAGCTGCGGGTGCTGCCCGGCAGCACATAGCCCAGCAGGCCATCCGCAATCATGCGCTTTTGTCCCCCCTGCTCCAGCGCCACCTGGCTGAGCCTGACGTGAACATCGCCCTGATTGCGCACTTCAATGGCAGGCTGGCCCGCCACCTGCGTGACGCGCCAGCTTAGGTTACGGGTATCCACGAGGGCATGATGCGCCCCCTCTTTTATTGTCGGGATCCCCTGTCCGTAAACGAACAGCGGTATGGAATAGCGCATCTGCAGTTTAAGGCCGATGGCGGGGTCGGCCTTCGCGTCCGGCTGGGGAATTTCATCCACGATAATGCGATAGGCTTGTTCAACGCCCATCGGAACCGTACCCTGTTTGATCAGGCGGATCAGCTGTTTACTGCCTTTGCCGATGGTGACGATGGGCGGGCTGGCGACCACGTCCTGCTGGGCGGTATAGCGCTCAAAGCCCCCCTCCTGCTTCCAGCGCACAATGCGCACCTGCATCGTTGTGGCACTGTTTCCCTGATTCTGGATCCACAATTCAGTCGCTTTGCTGTCGGCCGACAGCCACGGATCGATGGGCCATAACAGAATGGTCGCCGCCGCCTGCGCCTGTCCTGCCGCCATGGCGGTCACACCCAACATACTCACCAGGTACCAATGCCTGAATAGTGGCTTCATCGAATGTTCTCCCTTTTTCACCATGACAAGGTCACGGTGAGCTGATCGGAATAGGTGCCTGCCGGGCTAAATCCCGTCAGCAGCGCTACGCCAAAAAGTGGTAGTGCAATATTGTTGCTGTTGGTGTAGGTCACCGGGATGGCCTGGTTGACCCCAATCTCACTGTTCGCCGCCAGTGAACTGCTGCTGTAAAGCCGGTAGCCCACCACGTCGGTGCCGCCTGAACGCGTCATGCGGCGCACCGAGGCGTAGTTTTGCCCGCCGTTGATGCTCATGCTCAGCGCCACGCCCGGCGTGCAGGCGATGGACAGCGCCCCGTTGGGCACAAAGCTGGTGCTGACCGGGGCACTCTCCACGCCGGTATGGGTCCCAAAATCCAGCGTCCCGAAGATCCCGCCGGTCCCCGTCGTGACAGAACATCCCGGCACGACGGTCGCGCTCACCTTAAACGACTGCGACGTCACAGCGCCGGCCCCGGAAACCAGGGTCAGCCCCAGCGCCAGCGCAAAAAAAGGCTGCACGATCCCCTCTGCGCAAGCGCGCAGACTTAAAAAGGAGGCCTTCATGGCTGGAGCTAGTAGGTGACGCTGACGTTGATCGTGTCGGTATAAGTGCCCGGCACCACCGTGACGCTGTTACCGCCGCCGGTGATGCGCCCGTAAAGGGTGTAGCTGTTGACCCCGCCCGCCGTCGACGCGACCGGCAGCGCCGCGTTGTTGGCGATGACGTTGTTAAATCCGCTGTCGCTGTACAGACTGTAAGCCACGCCCTGCGCCGCATTGGCGGTATTGATCAGATAGCGCGCAGGCGTGCCCGGCGTGCCGACCACGGTACCGGGTGCGGTGGAGTTAGTGTTGCCGGTGATCGCCACCGTATAGCTGGCGGTGGTGCACTGAATGGTGAACGTATTCCCGCCGCTGGCGCCGGTGAGCTGGGTGGTCAGCGTGGAAAACGTGGCGGGATGGGTACCAAAATCGAGTGTCCCGAAGTTAATACCGTTTTGCGTGGGCGATCCGTTAATCAGACACCCGTTTGTGAGGGTCAGCGTCGCACCGATGGTGCCGCTGCTGGTCACGGCCAGCGCAGGATGTACCGTTGTCGCCGCCAGTAACGCGCCAGCGCAGATTAAAAGGCGTTTTCTTTTCATTTTCCACCCTCCGGAAGTCAAACGCGTTCCCTTGCCACATTTTATTTATGCTGTTCAAGATGTTAGCCCCGCTTAAGGTTCCTCTGAGAGGGGTTAATGAGAATTTAGTTTACGGATATCGCTTCCACCACCCGCCCCAAAACGCATAATCCTTGTGTCCTATTGACTTAATATTCTTATAAATAACAATGAATTAAAATTATTTTGGCCGCATTTTTATCTGTCTCTTATACACATCT
>NZ_JAAQOK010000032.1:0-61203 GCF_011683705.1 Enterobacter sp. 725m/11
TCCGTCGTCGGCAGCGTCAGATGTGTATAAGAGACAGTCATAAGGTTATTATTTACGGCTTTTTATTACGCGGAATATGCCAAAAAAGGCACACACTTATCTGTGTTATTGACGCACTAAAAATCGTCCCAAAGTGCAATCGTTTCATTTAACGCGCCAGGACATGCCTATTCTTTGGATTATTTTTTTCTCACCATCGTAAACTTTTACTATTCGAGGCCGATAAGAGTCCTGAACTACTTTCGTATTTAAGGAAAATATGCATGGCTACTATCAGTAACCTCGGGATAGGTTCTGCAGGACTCGGGGAATTATATAATCAGTTGGATGCAGCAGAACGAACCAAGCTGACGACGATTACTACCCAGCAATCAACGTATAACGCACAGTTAAGCGCGTACGGCAAGCTGCAGAGTGCCATGACCTCGCTGCAGACTGCGACCGCTGCGCTGGGTAAAGCGACCACATGGAACTCAACCGCCGTAAGCAGCACCAACACGGCCTTTACTGCAACCACGACCGCAGACGCATCCGTCGGCTCTTATGTGGTTAATGTCAACCAAGTGGCAAAAGCACAGGCGCTCACGACGGGTTCGTATGCCACCAACACGGAGCTGCTGGGCGATACGACCGGCACGACGCGTAAAATTACGATTACCCAGCCGGGGACAAAAACGCCTTTAGAGGTGAACCTGGCCGATGGCGATACGTCGCTTGCCGGGATCGCGAGCGCGATTAATAAAGCTAACGGCAACGTCACCGCCAGCGTAATCAAGGCGAAAGACGGCGATTACCGCCTGATGCTCTCCTCGAAAACCACCGGTACGGATGGCGAGATGACCATCAGCGTCACCGGGGACGACAAGCTGCAAAGCGTAATCGGCTACGACTCAACCGCCAAAACCGGCGCGCTGGCGGTAAATACCGCGGCCCAGAACGCGATTGTCGTTGTGAACGACATCAAGATTGAGCGTCAATCGAACACCATTTCCGATGCGCTGCCGGGGATGACCTTCACCGTGAAGGCAGAAAGTAAAGCGGATGAAATGCTGGAAGTGACGCGCGCCACGGACGCAAACCAAAAAGCCGTAACGGACTGGGTAACCGCGTATAACTCGCTGCAGTCCACCATTAACAGCCTCACCAAATATGTGCCGGTCGACGCAGGTTCTGGCAGCCAGTCCACTAGCAACGGCGCGCTGGTGGGTGATGCAAACGTGCGCGGGATCCAGTCTCAGCTGCGCGGTCTGCTGACCGAAGTTCAGGCTGGCTCCGTTCAGATCATGGCTCAGCTGGGGATTACCCAGGATCCGGTGAAAGGTGCAGACGGTACGGTCGGTAACCTTAAAGTGGATTCCGATAAGCTGAAAAAAGCGCTGACCGACAACCCGACCGCCGTACAGCAGTACTTTATCGGTGACGGAAAGAAAACCGGTCTGGCGACTCAGATGAACAACACGCTGACCACCATGCTCAGCACCAGCACCGGCAGCGCGGGCGTGATCCAGAACGCGAAAGACGGTATCAACAAAACGCTGAAAACCCTGGGCGAACGTTACGACTCTATGGAAGCCACTATTGATGCCACCATGGCGCGTTACAAAGCGCAGTTCACCAGCCTGGACGTATTAGTCACCAAAATGACCAGTACGGCCAACTATCTGACCCAACAGTTCTCACAAAAATAGTCGTAGCCTTCAGGAGTGGATATGTATAAGACCTCTGCTGTTCAATCCTATCAGCAGATAGGAGTAGAAAGCGCAGTTATGAATGCCAGTCCACACCAGCTGATTGTCATGTTGTTCGACGGGGCGCATAGCGCCCTCGTCCGCGCGCGTTTGTTCATGGAAGCCGGACAAATTCGTGAAAAAGGCGAAGCGTTATCGAAAGCCATTAACATCATCGACAACGGTTTAAAAGCAGGACTGAACATGGAGGTTGAGAGCGAGCTGTCCAGTAATCTTGCCTCCTTGTACGAATATATGGTTCGACGTTTATTACTGGCGAACGTCAGTAATGACGTAGACGCAATTGTTGAAGTCGAGGGTTTATTAAACAACATTGCGGATGCGTGGAAGCAAATCGGCCCCAATGCGTCCTCTATTTCAGGATAATTTTGATGAATAATCCCAGCGCAGCGCTTAGCCACTGGCAGGCGTTACATGCTCAGAGCATTGCTATGCTAAATCTCGCACATTCTGGTCAATGGGATGCGCTTATTGAGCAGGAAATGCATTACGTTCAACTGGTGGAAAGGATTTCGCAAACGCCCATCATGTCATGCCCCCCGGCTCAGGTTGAGCAAGCGCGTGCGCTGCTGGAGATGATCCTCGACAATGAGAATACGTTAAAGGCGCTGCTGAAAGTGCGGATGGACGAACTGCGTAATCTCATCGATCAGACCGGCAAACAGCAATCCATCACCTCTACCTATGGAAAGCTGTCAGGGAATATTCTTTATCCAGAAAGTGTTACCCGCGACACACAATTATGATTTCTTCATCCATACTCCAGAAGTCTGCCATATGGCTTCTGGAGCACGGACGATGAAAAACCCCACCCTGTTACAATGCTTTCACTGGTATTACCCCGCTGGCGGTGAATTGTGGCGAGAAGTCACGGCGTTAGCCCCCAATCTTAATGAAATCGGCATCAACATGATCTGGCTGCCGCCCGCGTATAAAGGGGCTTCCGGCGGATATTCGGTTGGCTATGACTCTTACGATCTGTTTGACCTCGGCGAGTTTGACCAGAAAGGCAGTATCGCCACGAAATACGGTGACAAAGCGCAGCTGCTGGAAGCCATCGACGCCCTCAAAAGCAACGAGATTGCCGTCCTGCTGGACGTGGTGGTGAACCACAAAATGGGGGCAGATGAGAAAGAGCCTGTCCGCGTGCAGCGCGTGAACGAACAAGACCGTACACAAATTGATGATGAAATCATCGAGTGTGAGGCCTGGACTTGCTACACCTTCCCCGCCCGCGCCGGGCAATACTCACAGTTTATCTGGGATTACAAATGCTTCAGCGGCGTCGACCATATTGAAAACCCGGATGAAGACGGGATCTTTAAAATCGTCAACGACTACACCGGCGAAGGCTGGAATGACCAGGTCGATGATGAGATGGGTAACTTCGATTACCTGATGGGCGAAAACATCGACTTTCGCAATCACGCCGTCACCGAGGAGATCAAATACTGGGCCCGCTGGGTCATGGAACAGACGGGCTGCGACGGTTTTCGCCTGGACGCCGTCAAGCATATTCCCGCCTGGTTTTACAAAGAGTGGATTGAGCACGTTCAGGAAGTCGCTGAAAAGCCGCTGTTTATCGTGGCGGAATACTGGTCTCACGAGGTTGACAAACTGCAGGCCTATATTGACCAGGTCGAGGGGAAAACCATGCTGTTTGATGCCCCGCTGCAGATGAAATTCCACGAGGCGTCGCGCCAGGGACGAGATTACGACATGAGCCAGATCTTCACCGGCACGCTGGTGGAGGCCGACCCGTTCCATGCGGTCACCCTCGTCGCGAACCATGACACGCAGCCTCTGCAGGCGCTGGAAGCGCCGGTCGAAGCCTGGTTTAAACCGCTGGCATACGCGCTGATCCTGCTGCGGGAAAACGGCGTGCCGAGCGTCTTCTATCCGGATCTGTTCGGCGCAAGCTATGACGATACGGGAGGCGACGGTGAGACCTATCACATAGACATGCCGGTCATTGAGCAGCTTCACGAGCTTATCCTCGCCCGCCAGCGTTTTGCCCACGGCGTGCAGACGCTCTTTTTTGACCATCCAAACTGCATCGCCTTCAGCCGCAGCGGCACGGAAGATGATCCCGGCTGCGTGGTGGTGATGTCGAACGGCGACGACGGCGAGAAGGTAATTTGCCTGGGGGAAAACTACGGCAACAAAACGTGGCGTGATTTTCTCGGCAATCGTGAAGAAACGGTCACCACGGCGGCGGATGGCGAAGGCACCTTTACCTGTAAAGGGGGAAGCGTCAGCGTGTGGGTGATTGAGGATGCGTTGTAGAACGGGAAACGTGCGGCCTGATGCCCTCAGCCCGTCCCTCTCCCCGTGGGAGAGGGCGCAAACACCAAAAACGGCAACAAGGTTGCCGTTTTGCTTTTACCCTTAGGGCAGTTTACTCTCCAGTGGATTCTTGCTCAGGTAATCCGCACATTCCACCGTTGGGCGGTCAACCTTCTGCAGCTCCATCCCGTCATATTCAAGCGTAGCGCCGTCGCGATCCAGCGGATAGATATCCAGCTTGCGTGTGACGTTGTAATAGCTGTCTGAACGCAGCATGATCTTACCCGGTACGGCAATCACGCGCTGCCACTGGCGGCAGTCCAGCGTATCGCCCTCTTCCGTCACCACCAGTGTGGCAATCGCTTCAGGGCTGACCAGACTGCTCTGCGGCCCTTTCGACTGCCAGTATCCCGCCAGGTTCGCCGGGACGGGATGCTTGATCACGTCATTATAGTTATCGACCTGAACGCACCCGGTCAGTGCCAGCAGCGCGCCAGCAATTGCTATTTTTTTCATCATCTTTCCTGCATTCGAAGAAAAAAATATTGTGGCATTAAAGCGCTGAGGCTGCCAGCGAAGATCGAGGGGGCTTAAACCTGCATGCCCATCACTTCCTGATACGCCGACACCAGCTTGTTACGCACCTGGATCCCCATCTGCAGGGAAACCGAGGCTTTTTGCAAATCGGTCATCACATCATTGAGCGCCACGCCCGGCTCGCCGAGGGTGAACTTCTCCGCCTGCGTACGCGCAGCGGTCTGGGTATCGCTGATACGGTCAAGAGCGGCATGCAGTTGCCCCGCAAAGCTGATGGTCGGCTGCTGTTCTGCCACATTCTGATTACGGGCCGTCATCGCCGTTGCTTGCAACTGACTGATGACCCCTTCAATGCCCTGTATAGCCATGACTCTCCCCTGGATGGTTTTTTACGCGGTCAAGACTAACAGCTTGTCAATAAGATAATGGCGGTAAATAGCGTGAAAAAACCAGGTTATTTGACGCATAGAAAATCCGGAATCGTCAAATAATGGCAGGGCCATCAATATGGAACTTTTGTCGTGTTTGCCGACCCGGGAGTCAGTTTTGTTTCTCTACACGAATAACGTAAACCACCAGGATTTAAGAGGTGCGCAATGAGTGCAACAGCATCGACAGCGCCACAAAATAAATCACTCGAGTGGATGAACCGCCTTCGCGCGAATCCTAAAATCCCGTTGATCGTGGCAGGCGCTGCCGCAATTGCGATCCTTGTAGCGATGGTCCTGTGGGCGAAAAGCCCTGACTACCGGACGCTCTACAGTAACCTTTCCGATCAGGATGGCGGCGCCATCGTCACCCAGCTGACCCAGATGAATATCCCTTATCGCTTTGCCGATAATGGCGGTGCGCTTGAGGTACCGGCGGATAAAGTGCACGAGCTTCGTCTGCGCCTGGCGCAGCAGGGCCTGCCGAAGGGCGGCGCGGTCGGCTTTGAGCTGCTGGACCAGGAAAAATTCGGCATCAGCCAGTTCAGCGAGCAGGTGAACTACCAACGTGCGCTGGAAGGCGAGCTGGCCCGCACCATTGAAACGTTAGGCCCGGTGAAGAGTGCCCGCGTGCACCTGGCAATGCCTAAACCCTCTTTATTTGTTCGTGAACAGAAATCCCCTTCAGCTTCTGTTACCGTGAACCTCGAGCCAGGCCGCGCGCTGGACGAAGGGCAAATCAGCGCGGTTACGCATCTCGTCTCCAGCGCCGTCGCCGGCCTGCCGCCGGGTAACGTGACTCTGGTTGACCAGAGCGGTCACCTGCTGACGCAATCCAATACCGCCGGTCGTGACCTGAACGACGCGCAGCTGAAATATGCCGCCGATGTCGAAAGCCGCCTCCAGCGCCGCATCGAAGCGATCCTCGGCCCGGTCGTGGGCAACAGCAACGTGCACGCGCAGGTCACCGCGCAGATCGACTTCTCGAACAAAGAACAAACCGAAGAGCAATACAGCCCGAACGGCGATGCGGCTCAGGCGGTCATGCGTTCACGCCAGATCAACTCCAGCGAACAGATCGGCGGGGCCTACCCTGGCGGCGTGCCGGGCGCGCTCTCTAACCAGCCTGCGCCGGCAAACGCGGCGCCGATTTCCACGCCGCCGGCCAACCAGCAGAACGGTCAGCAAAATAATCAGCAGACCACCTCAACGACCAATAACGCCGGTCCGCGCTCCAGCAGCCGTAACGAAACCACGAACTATGAAGTGGATCGGACGATCCGCCACACTAAGCTGAACGTGGGCGATATTCAGCGTCTTTCCGTTGCGGTGGTGGTGAACTACAAAACGCTGCCGGACGGCAAACCGTTGCCGTTAACCGCCGAGCAGATGAAGCAGATTGAGAACCTGACCCGCGAAGCGATGGGCTACTCCGAGAAGCGCGGCGATACCCTCAACGTGGTGAACTCTCCGTTTAACTCGGTTGAAGAGACCGGCGGTGAACTGCCGTTCTGGCAACAGCAGGCGTTTATCGACCAGCTGATGTCCGCAGGTCGCTGGCTGCTGGTGCTGATTGTCGCGTGGCTGCTGTGGCGTAAGGGCGTTCGTCCTCAGCTCCAGCGTCGTGCGGAAGCCGAAAAAGCGGCGCGCGAGCAGATGAATACGCGTCAGGAAACGGAAGAAGCGGTAGAAGTTCGCCTCAGCAAAGATGAACAGATGCAGCAGCGTCGTGCTAACCAGCGCATGGGCGCTGAGGTGATGAGCCAGCGCATTCGCGAAATGTCAGATAACGATCCGCGCGTCGTGGCGCTGGTCATCCGCCAGTGGATGGGTAACGAACATGAGTAATACGCTTACGGGCACCGATAAAAGCGTCATCCTGCTGATGACCATTGGCGAAGATCGCGCGGCAGAGGTGTTTAAACACCTCTCCCAGCGAGAAGTGCAAATTCTCAGTGCGGCGATGGCCAACGTGCGTCAAATCTCCAACAAACAGCTGACCGAAGTGCTGTCAGAGTTTGAACAGGAAGCCGAACAGTTTGCCGCGCTGAACGTCAACGCCAACGACTACCTGCGCTCCGTGCTGGTCAAGGCGCTGGGCGAAGAGCGTGCCGCCAGCCTGCTGGAAGACATTCTGGAAACCCGCGATACCGCCAGCGGGATCGAAACGCTCAACTTTATGGAGCCGCAGAGTGCCGCCGACCTGATTCGCGACGAGCACCCGCAGATTATCGCCACCATCCTGGTTCACCTCAAACGCGGTCAGGCGGCCGATATTCTGGCGCTGTTCGAAGAGCGCCTGCGTCACGACGTGATGCTGCGTATCGCCACCTTCGGCGGCGTCCAGCCGGCCGCGCTGGCGGAGCTGACCGAGGTGCTGAACAACCTGCTCGACGGTCAGAACCTCAAGCGCAGCAAAATGGGCGGCGTGAGAACGGCGGCGGAAATCATCAACCTGATGAAAACGCAGCAGGAAGAGGCCGTCATTACGGCGGTTCGCGAATTCGACGGCGAGCTGGCGCAGAAAATCATCGACGAGATGTTCCTGTTCGAAAACCTGGTCGAAGTGGACGACCGCAGCATCCAGCGCCTGCTCCAGGAAGTGGACTCCGAGTCGCTGCTTATCGCCCTCAAAGGCGCCGAACAGCCGCTGCGCGAGAAGTTCCTGCGCAACATGTCCCAGCGTGCGGCCGATATCCTGCGCGACGACCTTGCCAACCGTGGCCCGGTTCGTCTGTCTCAGGTGGAAAACGAACAGAAAGCCATCCTGCTTATCGTTCGTCGTCTGGCGGAAACCGGCGAGATGGTGATTGGCAGCGGAGACGACACCTATGTCTAATGAGCTGCCGTGGAAGCGCTGGACGCCGGACGACCTGGCCCCTCCCCTTGCCGAATTCACGCCCGCGGTGGTCTCGTCCGCAGAGCCCGACGCGGACGTTGAACAGCCCGAGCTGAGCGAAGAGGAGCAGCAAGCGCAGATGCTGGCGCAGCTGCAAATGCAGGCGCACGAGCAGGGCTATAACGCCGGTCTGAACGAAGGCCGCCAGAAGGGGCACGAACTGGGGTATCAGGAAGGCCTGGCGAAAGGGTTAGAGCACGGCATCGATCAGGCGCGCCAGCAGCAGGCGCCGATCCATGCCCGTATGCAGCAGCTGGTCAGCGAGTTTCAGCACACGCTGGACGCGCTGGACAGCGTGATTGCCTCGCGTCTGATGCAGATGGCGCTGGAGGCGGCGCGTCAGGTTATCGGCCAGACGCCCGTGGTGGATAACACCGCGCTGATCAAACAAATTCAGGGTCTGCTTCAGCAGGAACCGCTGTTCAGCGGCAAACCGCAGCTGCGCGTCCACCCGGACGATCTGCAGCGCGTTGAAGAGAGCCTGGGCGCAACGCTTAGCCTGCACGGCTGGCGTCTGCGCGGCGACCCGTCGTTACATCATGGCGGCTGCAAAGTCTCTGCCGATGAAGGCGACCTGGATGCCAGCGTCGCTACCCGCTGGCAGGAACTGTGCCGCCTGGCGGCACCGGGAGTCGTCTGATGACCGCTCGCCTCACCCGCTGGCTCACCACGCTCGACAACTTTGAGACGAAGATGGCGCAACTGCCATCTGTTCGTCGTTATGGGCGACTGACGCGCGCCACCGGTCTGGTACTGGAGGCCACCGGCCTGCAGCTTCCCCTGGGTGCGACCTGCGTCATTGAGCGTCAGGATGGGCAGGAAACGCGTGAAGTGGAAAGCGAAGTGGTCGGGTTTAACGGCCAGCGCCTGTTCCTGATGCCGCTTGAAGAGGTGGAAGGCATACTGCCCGGCGCGCGCGTTTACGCGAAAAACATCAGCGGCGACGGGCTGCAAAGCGGGAAACAGCTGCCGCTTGGCCCTGCCCTGCTCGGCCGCGTGCTGGACGGCAGCGGGAAGCCGCTGGATGGCCTTCCCGCGCCGGACACCACCGAAACCGGCGCGCTGATTACCCAGCCGTTCAACCCCCTGCAGCGTACCCCTATCGAGCATGTGCTCGATACCGGCGTGCGTCCGATTAACGCCCTGCTCACCGTAGGGCGCGGACAGCGCATGGGCCTGTTCGCCGGTTCCGGCGTCGGGAAATCCGTCCTGCTCGGCATGATGGCGCGCTATACCCAGGCCGACGTGATTGTCGTGGGGCTGATCGGCGAGCGTGGTCGCGAAGTAAAAGACTTTATTGAAAACATTCTGGGTGCGGAAGGCCGCGCCCGCTCGGTGGTGATCGCCGCGCCGGCGGACGTGTCGCCGCTGCTGCGTATGCAGGGTGCCGCCTACGCCACCCGTATCGCCGAAGATTTTCGTGATCGCGGCAAGCACGTGCTGCTGATCATGGACTCCCTCACCCGCTACGCGATGGCGCAGCGTGAAATTGCGCTGGCCATCGGCGAGCCGCCGGCCACCAAAGGCTATCCGCCTTCGGTCTTCGCCAAACTTCCGGCGCTGGTAGAGCGTGCGGGGAACGGCATCAGCGGCGGCGGCTCCATCACCGCGTTCTATACGGTGCTGACCGAGGGCGACGACCAGCAGGACCCGATTGCCGACTCCGCGCGCGCGATCCTGGACGGCCATATCGTGCTGTCGCGCCGCCTGGCCGAAGCCGGGCACTACCCGGCGATTGATATTGAAGCATCCATCAGCCGCGCGATGACGGCATTGATTACCGAGAAGCACTACGCCCGCGTGCGTAACTTCAAACAACTGCTTTCCAGCTTCCAGCGCAACCGCGATCTGGTCAGCGTGGGGGCGTATGCCAAAGGCAGCGACCCGATGCTCGATAAGGCGATTAGCCTGTGGCCGCAGCTGGAGGCGTTTTTACAACAGGGCATTTTTGAGCGTGCCGACTGGGAAGATTCAATCCAGGCGCTGGAGCTGATTTTCCCGCAGGTGTAACACAGGTGGAGGGCGAAGGTCATGGCGCAAAACAGCGCGTTATCAACGCTGAAAGATCTGGCTGAAAAAGAAGTTGATGATGCCGCATTGCAGCTTGGCGCAATGCGACGCGGGTGCCAGCAGGCTGAAGAACAGTTGAAGATGTTAATCGACTATCAGCATGAATATCGCACCAACCTCAATACCGATATGACGCAGGGCATTGGCAGCCAGCGCTGGATTAACTATCAGCAGTTTATCCAGACGCTGGAGAAGGCGATAGAGCAGCACCGCCAGCAGCTAAACCAGTGGACCCAAAAAGTCGATACCGCGCTGAATTTCTGGCGCGAAAAAAAACAGCGGCTGCAGGCCTGGCAGACCTTACAGGACCGGCAGATTGCAGCCTCGACCCTGGCGGAAAACCGCCTGGACCAGAAGAAAATGGATGAGTTTGCCCAGCGCGCATCAATGAGGAAACCGGAATGATCACACTGCAACAACTGCTGATGAGCGACAGCGACCTGTCAGGCGGGATGCAAACAGGGAAAGGCACCGAGGGTGCACAGGACTTTCTCTCCCTGCTGGCGGGCGCCCTGACGGATGCAACGGGCAAGGGCAACGATGCGCCGCTAACCCTGGCGGACCTGAAAGCCGCCGGCAGCAAGCTGTCGAAGGTCGCGCAGGAGGCCAAAGGCGATACCGCTCTGCAGGCCAAAATTGCCGACCTGCTCTCGCGTCAGCCTGCGCTGAATGGCGTTGAAACGTCGGAGTCCGCGCCGCTTGAAACGTTGGTCTCCGGGCTGGTACCGCTGTCAAAAGGCGACGCGCTGAAGACGCTCACTGCGGCCAACGGTAAAGATGACGCTAAAACCGAGCTGAGCGAAGAAGAGCTGGCGGGGCTAAGCGCGCTGATGGCGATGCTGCCGCACCAGCAGACGACCGCCTCTCGTGCGGCAGGCAGCGACGGCGTTCACGCCACCTCGGCGCTGAGTTCAGCCACGCTTTCGCAAAACGGTGCGGGACAGCCGCCGTCCCTGAACGCGCCTGCGGGAAGCCATGATAAAGCGCCGCTTTCTGCGTCCTATCAGAGCCAGGCGAAGAACAACGGTCCGGATCTCGCCGCCAACGCGCCAGCCACACCGGTCGTGGCCGCAGCCGCTGAGAAGCAGGACTTCGTCAGCGCCTCTTCGTCATCTTCGCCGACCGCTACCCTGGCGCCGATTATCTCCAGCCATGCGGCCAGCCAGCCTGCCGCAACCGTTGCCACCGCCCCGGTGCTAAGCCAGCCTCTGGGCACACATGAATGGCAGCAGTCCCTGAGCCAGCACATCACCCTGTTCACTAAGCAGGGCCAGCAGACGGCGGAGCTGCGCCTGCACCCGGAAGATCTGGGCCAGGTGCAAATCTCGCTGAAGCTGGACGATAACCAGGCACAGCTGCAGATGGTCTCTGCGCACAGTCACGTGCGCGCGGCGCTGGAAGCCGCGCTGCCGGTCCTGCGGACCTCGCTGGCGGAGAACGGCATTCAGCTTTCTCAAAGCAGCGTCAGCAGCGAGAGCTTTGCCGGGCAACAGCAGTCTTCATCCCAGCAGCACCATGCTTCACGCCCGGGCCAGCACGGCGGTTTTAATGAAGAGAGCGATGAGCTCCTGCCGACCCCTGCCGCCCTGCAATCCGCGGCGCGCGGTAACGGTGCCGTAGACATCTTCGCCTAAACGCCAGAGGTAGCGTGATTATCCCCGTCTTTTCCACGCTTTGACGACGGCAGGACACGGGATAATCACCTTATTAAGCTGTACCGAAACAGGAAGCTCGTATCAGATGACAGACTCCGCTATCACCAAAAAAAGCAAGCGTTCCATCTGGATCCCGCTGCTGGTGTTGATCACGCTCGCCGCCTGCGCTACCGCGGGCTATAGTTACTGGCGTATGCAGCAGGAACCTTCAACCGCTGCGGCCAAAGCCGAACCTGCCCCTCCGCCGGCGCCGGTCTTTTTCCCTCTGGACACCTTCACCGTTAACCTCGGTGACGCGGATCGCGTGCTGTATGTCGGTATTACGCTGCGCCTGAAGGACGAAGCAACCCGCGCGCGCCTGAACGATTATCTGCCGGAAGTGCGTAGCCGCCTTCTCCTGCTGTTTTCTCGTCAGGACGCCTCCGCGCTGGCTACCGACGTGGGTAAGCAAAAGCTGGTCGACGCCATCAAGCAGACGCTGGCCACCCCGCTGGTAAACGGTCAACCTAAGCAGGAAGTCACTGACGTTCTGTACACAGCCTTTATTCTGCGGTAACGACATGGGCGACAGTATTCTTTCTCAGGCAGAAATCGACGCGCTGCTTAACGGCGACAGCGATAAGAGTGACGACCCGCAGCCGGGTCTCACCGGCGACGATAATATTCGTCCTTACGATCCCAATACCCAGCGTCGCGTGGTACGTGAACGTCTGCAGGCGCTGGAGATCATTAACGAACGTTTTGCACGTCAGTTCCGTATGGGGCTGTTTAACCTGCTGCGTCGTAGCCCGGATATCACGGTCGGTGCGATCCGCATCCAGCCGTATCATGAGTTTGCCCGCAACCTGCCGGTGCCAACCAACCTTAACCTGATTCATCTGAAGCCGCTGCGCGGCACCGGTCTGGTGGTGTTTTCCCCAAGCCTGGTGTTCATCGCGGTGGATAACCTGTTCGGCGGCGACGGGCGTTTTCCGACCAAAGTGGAAGGTCGTGAATTTACCCACACCGAGCAGCGCGTCATTAACCGCATGCTGAAGCTGGCGCTGGAATCCTACAGCGACGCGTGGAAAGCGATTAACCCGCTGGAAGTGGAGTACGTCCGTTCTGAGATGCAGGTGAAATTTACCAATATCACCACCTCCCCGAACGATATCGTCGTCAATACGCCGTTCCACGTGGAAATCGGTAACCTGACCGGTGAGTTCAACATCTGCCTGCCGTTCAGCATGATTGAACCGCTGCGCGAGCTGCTGGTTAACCCGCCGCTGGAGAACTCACGCAACGAAGATCAGAACTGGCGTGAAAACCTGGTGCGCCAGGTGCAGCACTCGCAGTTGGAGCTGGTGGCGAACTTCGCCGACATTTCGATGCGGTTATCCCAGATCCTGAAATTACAACCCGGCGACGTTTTGCCGATAGACAAACCCGACCGCATTATTGCCCACGTAGATGGTGTCCCCGTACTTACAAGCCAGTACGGCACGATTAACGGTCAGTATGCGTTACGCGTTGAGCACTTGATCAACCCGATTTTGAATTCGCTGAATGAGGAACAGCCCAAATGAGTGACATGAACAATACGTCCGATGAAAACAGCGGAGCACTGGACGATCTGTGGGCTGACGCGTTAAACGAGCAAAAAACGACTCCGACAAAAAGCGCGGCGGACGCGGTATTCCAGCAGTTAGGCGGCGGCGACGTCAGCGGCACGCTGCAGGACATCGACCTGATTATGGACATCCCGGTTAAGCTGACCGTTGAACTGGGACGCACCCGGATGACCATTAAAGAGCTGCTGCGCCTCACGCAGGGTTCAGTTGTGGCCCTTGACGGCCTGGCCGGCGAGCCGCTGGATATTCTGATCAACGGTTATTTGATTGCCCAGGGTGAAGTGGTGGTGGTTGCCGATAAATACGGCGTGCGCATCACCGACATCATCACCCCGTCTGAACGCATGCGTCGTCTGAGCCGTTAAGCATGAAAACCCAGGCAACAATATCACAGCCTTCCGCCGTTCCCGGCTCCCCGCTGCTCCAGGTGAGCGGGGCGTTGTTCGGTATTATTGCCTTTATTCTTATCGCCGCCTGGCTGGCAAAGCGTTTTGGCCTGGCGGGTAAAACTGCCGGCACCCGCGGCCTGAAGGTCAGCGCCAGCACGACGCTTGGGCCGCGCGAACGCGTGGTCATCGTCGATGTGGAAGATGCGCGTCTGGTTCTGGGCGTAACCGGCTCAAACATCAACGTATTACATAAACTGCCGCCCGCCCCGGTCACGATGGACGAGCGCGCACAAGCCCCTGCGGATTTTCAGTCCGTCATGAAGAGTTTGCTTAAGCGTTCCGGGAGAACCTGATGCGCCGTTTGTTATCCCTGACGCTTGCGGGCGTTGGCCTGTTTGCTCCTGCGGTTTATGCGCAGTTGCCCGGTCTGGTTTCCACGCCGATTGCGGGTGGCGGCCAGAGCTGGTCGCTCCCGGTTCAGACGCTGGTCTTCATCACCTCGCTGACCTTTATTCCGGCCATTCTGCTGATGATGACCAGCTTTACCCGCATCATCATCGTTTTTGGTCTGCTGCGAAACGCGCTGGGCACCCCTTCGGCGCCGCCAAACCAGGTGCTTCTGGGGCTGGCGCTGTTTTTGACCTTTTTCATCATGTCGCCGGTGATCGATAAGATTTATACCGACGCCTACCAGCCGTTCAGCGAAGACAAAATTTCGATGCAGGAGGCGCTGGAAAAAGGCGCGCAGCCGTTGCGGGAATTTATGCTGCGCCAGACGCGCGAGGCGGACCTGGCCCTCTTCGCCCGTCTGTCCAACACCGGCGAGCTGCAGGGCCCGGAAGCGGTACCGATGCGCATTCTGCTGCCGGCCTATGTCACCAGCGAGCTGAAAACCGCGTTCCAGATTGGCTTTACCATCTTTATCCCGTTCCTGATTATCGACCTGGTGATCGCCAGCGTCCTGATGGCGCTCGGGATGATGATGGTGCCGCCTGCCACCATTGCCCTGCCCTTTAAGATCATGCTTTTTGTGCTGGTCGACGGCTGGCAGCTGCTGGTCAGCTCGCTGGCGCAAAGTTTTTACAGTTAAGGAACGGCAATGACACCCGAATCGGTCATGATGATGGGCACGGAAGCGATGAAAATCGCCATTGCTGTTGCCGCGCCGCTGCTGCTTGTCGCGCTGGTTACCGGCCTGATTATCAGTATTCTTCAGGCCGCCACGCAGATTAACGAAATGACGCTGTCGTTCATCCCGAAAATCATCGCCGTGTTCGTGGCGATTATCGTAGCCGGACCGTGGATGCTGAACCTGCTGCTGGACTATATGCGCAACCTGTTTACCAATCTGCCGTACATCATCGGCTGAACTGACGATGCTGCACTTCACCAGCGACCAGTGGGTTCAGTGGCTCGGCGTCTATTTCTGGCCGATGCTGCGCATTCTGGCGCTGATCTCCACCGCCCCCATTCTCAGCGAGAAATCGATCCCCAAGCGCGTTAAGGTGGGGCTGGGCATTATCATCACCATTATCGTCGCCCCTTCCCTGCCACCCGTGGATATTCCTATCTTCTCGGCTAACGCGGTATGGGTCGCTTTACAGCAGGTGATGATTGGCGTCGCCGTGGGCTTTACCATGCAGCTCGCCTTCGCCGCCGTGCGCACGGCCGGCGAGTTGATTGGCCTGCAGATGGGGCTATCGTTCGCCACGTTTGTCGATCCCGGCAGCCATCTCAACATGCCGGTGCTGGCGCGCATCATCGATCTGCTCGCCATGCTGCTGTTTCTGTCGCTCAACGGTCATCTGTGGCTCATCTCCATGCTGGTGGATACTTTCCATACGCTGCCGATCGGTGATAACCCGGTCAACAGCAATGCCTTCCTCGCGCTGACCCGCGCGGCGGGGCTGATCTTCCTCAACGGTCTGATGCTGGCTCTGCCGATCATCACCCTGCTGCTTACCGTCAACCTGGCATTAGGCTTGCTGAACAGAATGGCACCGCAGCTCTCGGTGTTTGTGATTGGTTTTCCGCTAACGTTGACGGTCGGAATTTTATTAATGTCATTACTGATGCCACTTATCGCCCCCTTCTGTGAACATTTATTCGGCGAGATATTCAATCTGTTAGCGGATATTGTCAGCGAATTGCCACGTAAATAATAGTCCTCACGATCGCTATTGTCTTTCTGAGGATATTCCTAAAATAAAACGCGAAAAACATCTTCCAGGATATATCTGACGCGGTTTAAATGTTTCTAACCACCTCACAATACTTAATATTTACTTTACTTTAAGAAGATTCCTGGCAAATTATACGTAACTTTACGGGATAGTGAGTCCGCCTGAAAGTCTTTGTCATGCTCACAGGTTTATTATTTTTTTCCATCCCGTATGGCTGTTTTGAGCTCTCAGGCAGATGGTGAATTATCGTTACGCATTGAGTGAGGGTATGCCATGTCAACGATCATTATGGATTTATGCAGCTACACCCGGCTAGGGTTAACCGGGTACCTGGCAAGCAGAGGGGTAAGAAAGAGAGACATCAACGATGCACACACCGTTGAAGAACTCGCAGCCGCTTGTGACGAACTCAAACCAGGCGTGGTGTTTATTAATGAGGACTGTTTCATTCACGATCCAGCCAACAGTCAGCACATTAAGCAAATCATTAATCAGCATCCAAAAACCCTGTTTATTGTTTTTATGGCGATCGCGAATATCCATTTCGATGAGTATTTGTTGGTCCGTAAAAATTTATTGATCAGTTCTAAGTCGATTAAACCCGAGTCGCTGGATGACATTCTGGGTGATTATTTGAATAAAGAAGTTAAAAATGTAGGAGCGGTTAACTTACCCACCCTTTCATTAAGCAGGACTGAATCAAGTATGCTGCGAATGTGGATGGCTGGACAAGGGACTATTCAGATCTCTGACCAGATGAATATTAAAGCGAAAACCGTTTCGTCACACAAAGGAAATATTAAAAGGAAAATTAAAACGCATAATAAGCAAGTGATCTATCACGTGGTACGTCTGACCGATAATGTGACGAACGGGATTTTCGTCAACATGCGTTAGTGGCTTAAACCCCTCTGCACCCTACCTTTGATCTCTGGCCTGGCCAGAGATTTTTGCTTTTGCGGACGTGGTCGGGCACGCGCAATGCCACCCGACGCCGTACTACTCCGCTTTCTCAACAAAAATGCCGTCCGGATGCCCCAGTTCGTTAAAAAACCAGATGCCGAGCGGGTAGTCTTCCAGTGAGACCAGGTACATTGTGCCTTCACTAAACTCTTCAATTGCCAGCACCACCCCCGGGCGGCGCGGCCCACCGTCCGTTTTAACGGTTACCCGATCGTTGACCTTCATACATTCCTCCTCTGGTTTTGAGCCAGTGTAGAACAAAACGCAAAAACACACATCGCCGCACGGCGTGAATGGCGTTTTTATACACAGTCTATACTTACCGTGGACACGGTTTAATGAGGAGCCCCGTAATGAAGACCGATAAAGAGTACAGCGACACCATCAAACGCGAGGTCGAGGTGGATGTCGATGCCCTGCTGGCCGCCATCAATGAGATCAGTGAGTCAGAAGTCCGCCGCACGAACGATGGTTCGGACCACGTCATTGTTAACGGGAGGGATTATCACACCTACCGCGAGCTGGCGGAGGCCTTCGAGCTGGATATTCATGACTTTAGCGTGTCTGAAGCAAATCGTTAGCACGAAAAAAATCCCGGTCATGGGGATGGCCGGGATCAAAACTTGCTTATGCAAGAAGCACTTGAAAATTCGTTACACCAGGAAATCTGATGTACAAACAACACTATCCCCAACGATTTTGCATGACAAGCATATATTCTTACGGCGAATATAATATTTTTAACATAATCGTTTTGGTTATGAGCAACAACATACGCCGAATGCGGGTTTGGCTGGATCGGTTCTTCTCAATCCGGTTTAAGCCCAGATATTTTTTTAGGAATATTCTTAGATTAAGGCTCATTCGTTTTCGGGAGTTACTATGCTTTCACTCCGGGGTCCCCTGCTGATTTTTTCCGATCTGGATGGGTCGCTGCTGGATATTCATACCTATGAGTGGCAGCCCGCAATGCCGTGGCTGGATAAACTGCAGGACAACCAGGTGCCGGTGATTCTTTGCAGCAGCAAGAGCGCGGCAGAAATGCTGGATATTCAGCAGGATCTGGGTCTGGAAGGGTTACCGTTTATCGCTGAGAACGGCGCGGTGATTCAGCCTGACGTGCGCTGGGAAATGGGTCAGCGCCACATCAAGGGCATGACGCACCGGGAGATTCGTCCGCTTATTGAGCAAATCCGCCAGCAGGCGGGCTTCAAATTCACCACCTTTGACGACGTGGACGACCGCGTCATTAGCGAATGGACGGGGATGACCCGCTACCGTGCGGTGCTTGCCCGCAAGCATGACGCCTCCGTCACGCTCATCTGGCGTGATTCCGACGAAGCCATGGCCCGGTTTGAATCGGCGCTGGCGCAACACGGGCTGAAATGCCTGCAGGGAGCCCGTTTCTGGCATATTCTCGATGCCGGCTGCGGTAAGGACGTTGCGGCTAACTGGCTAATCGCGCAGTACCGTGAACGGGAAAATATTGAACCCACGACCCTGGGGCTCGGCGATGGGCCGAACGACGCGCCGCTGCTGGACATCGTGGACTTCGCGGTGGTGATTAAGGGGATAAACCGGCAGGGTATTACGTTACGGGACGATAACCCCCGTCGGGTTTATCACACCCGGCAGGCGGGACCGCTCGGCTGGCAGGAGGGGCTGGATCACTTCCTGTCCTGATCCCGCCACTCGACCCGGTTACGCCCGCCCTGCTTGGCCTGATAAAGCCGGGCGTCCGCCACGGACTGCAGCTGTTCAAAATCGTAGTTACCCGTTTCATCCGCGCTGCTGACGCCCAGTGACGCGCTGATGCGCAGGGTGGTGCTTTTCTTCACCAGGATCTCCTTACTGTTGATCCGGCAGCGTATACGGTCGGCGACGCCTTTCGCCTCCTCCAGACCGATCCCCGGCAGGACGACACAGAACTCTTCTCCACCGACGCGCCCGGCCACATCATTCTTGCGTAACGCGCTGGCAATCACGCCTGCCGTATGGGAAAGCACCTTATCACCGGCCTGATGGCCGAAACGGTCGTTGATGTTTTTAAAATGGTCGAGATCGATCTGAATCACCGAGAACGGCAGCGACTGCTGACGACAGGTTTCCGCCAGCAGTTTTGCGCGGTCGAACAGCGCGCCGCGGTTATTGAGCCGGGTCAGCGGATCGTGCCAGGCCTGCCACTGGAGCGAGTGCTGAAGCGTATACATGTTACTCACCATCCGACGGATCACCAGCCACGAGATCAACAGCATGGCGGTAAAGAGCGCCCACAGCAGCGCCAGCACGATGCTGATACTGCCGAAATCGTCCTGTACCCCTTCATGCAGCGTGTGGATCCGCAAGACGACGCCATCGAAGTGATCGAGCCGCTCCCAGGTAATAAACCGGCTCCCGAGGCGGATACCGCCGCCGGTATCGTGCTCAATCGCGTGGGCAATCTGCGCCGTTTCGCGTTCGTCAAACTGGTTAACCGGGCTTCCCGCATGGGCTGAGGTGGCAATCATATTGAGCCGGGTATCGTACAGCTGATACTCCCCCTCCGTCCGCTCTTCCGTCGCGTCGGTCAGCAGACGCTGCATCGTGTCTAAGGTAAAATCCATCGCCACGACGCCATACCAGTAATGATCGAAGTAGATGGGGACGCTGGCGGTGATCGTTCGTTTATCCCCGGTCCAGAATGAGGCTGTGGAGATAAACCAGCGCACGGCGCGCGCGCGATTGTTACGCTCTGACTGCTGGGTAAACCAGGACTGCGTGACCAGATGATAATAGCGGGCGGTAATATCATCCTCCCGATCCGGCGTATCCGTGGAAAGGTAAAACCCGGCGCGAGAGACGTAGAGCACCCGCGTTTCCGTTTGCGCTCTCGATGACGCCAGCCTGAGCAGATACCCCACTTCAAGCGCGGCAGAAATTTCATGACTGATGCGATCGGCGTCCCGATTCAGAAGCGTGGTTTTATCCACGAACGCGTCCGAGACCCCGTTAATGGGAAGCGTGCGCTTTTTATCAACGGCAAGCTGCCAGGTGGGAAGCATGCGGACGGCATTAAAGCGTGACACCGCGTCCTGTAAGACATCAAAGGCCAGCGGCGTCTCGATCGCATCACGCATGCCCTGGCGAAATAACAGCATCCTGTCGACGCTGTTCTGTAACTGCCTGTCCAGCGAGCTGGCCACGGTTTCCAGGTGGTTGCGCTGGCTGGAGATATACGCCTCTTCGAGGACCACCACTTCACGCCAGGTCAGGAGGGTTGAAAACACCAGGACAGTGATAAAACAGAGGTTAACAATCAAACCCGGATTGCTACGCTTATGCAGCCATTGCAGAAAAGTTCGTCTTACAACAAAGGTATCGCGCTGCACACACACTCCCTGATTACTGCCTTACACCCGGTACTTCAGGTAAAAACGCCCGGCAAAGCCGGGCGTTATGTGATTAAGCCTGATCGTGCTTGCGCTGGCCGTCACCCGGCTGAAGCTCATCTTCACGAAAGGCTTCCTGCTTAATGCTGTAGCCATCATGCCACCGACATTCCACCATTCCGCTGGAATACCCGGTGACAATCATGCGCGGGCCGCCCTTCTTAGGCTTAACTTCATCACTGACCAAAAAGACCATACCTGCCTCCTGTATCAGGGTGAAACTGTTTCAATTTAGACGAGGAATGGTCTTTTTGCACCCTGCGACGGGTAACAATTAGTGCGCCGTACCGCGCATTTTTTCGATCAGTTTCACCGCCGCCACCACGATAGCGCCAACGATAAAGCCCAGCACCAGATTAAGCAGCGTGGGCAGAATCGCTGCCACCACGCTCCCCTGCGCTGAGGCGAAATGTTCGATGGCATGGTGCAGCGGCGCAATGCCGTGGACCACAATGCCGCCGCCCACGAGGAACATGGCCAGGGTACCCACCACGGACAAGCTCTTCATCAGCCACGGCGCCAGCGTCAGTAAGCCTTTGCCGATGCCTTTAGCCACCGCGCTGGATTTCTCCTCCAGCCAGTAGCCGATATCATCCAGCTTCACGATCAGCCCGACCAGGCCGTAAACGCCCACCGTGACCAGAATGGCGATCCCGGAGAGGATCAACACCTGATTCAGCAGCGGCGCATCGGAGACAATGCCCAGCGTAATGGCAACAATTTCAGCCGACAGAATAAAGTCGGTGCGAATGGCGCCTTTGATTTTATCGCGCTCGAAAACTTTCGGATCCTGCGCGGCAAGCGCTTCAAGGCGCTGCTGGCGCGCCTCCGGGGTATCCTTCTGCTTGCGAGAGCTCAAAGAGTGCAGGACCTTCTCCACGCCTTCGAAGCACAAGAATGCCCCGCCAATCATCAGCAGCGGCGTGATGGCCCAGGGGATGAATGCGCTGATCAGCAGCGCCAGCGGCACCAGGATCACTTTGTTCAGAAACGAGCCTTTTGCCACGCCCCACACCACCGGCAGCTCACGGTTAGCCCGTACCCCGCTCACCTGTTGGGCGTTAAGCGAGAGATCGTCCCCCAGCACCCCTGCGGTTTTCTTCGCCGCCAGTTTCCCCATCACGGAAATATCATCCAGTAAGGTGGCAATATCATCCAGCAATGTTAATAAGCTACTTCCTGCCAAAATGGTGATCCTTCTTTTTTTGGTAATTAAGTGAATAGTATGGAGCAAAAGCGCAATCGCGGAAACAGGCAGCTTTCGTCAACAAAAAATTCACATCATCTACACAATTAAAGGGCTCGCCAGCGCGATAGTTTTCGCGTTTACTATCAGCGACCTTTTTATTTCGTCGTGAGGGATTATGCGTTTCCGGCAACTGCTTCCGCTTATCGGGGCACTTTTTTCGCTGTATATCATCTGGGGTTCAACCTATTTTGTCATTCGCATCGGCGTGGAAAGCTGGCCGCCGCTGATGATGGCGGGCATTCGCTTCCTCTCGGCGGGTGTGCTGCTACTGGCCTTCCTGCTGCTGCGCGGGCATAAGCTTCCACCGCTCCGCCCAATGCTGAACGCTGCCCTGATAGGCCTGCTGCTGCTGGCGGTCGGTAATGGCTTTGTGACCATTGCCGAGCACCAGAACGTACCGTCAGGGATCGCCGCCGTGGTCGTTGCCACCGTACCGCTGTTTACCCTCTGCTTCAGCCGTCTTTTCGGCATCCGCACCCGCAAGCTGGAGTGGCTGGGGATTGGCATCGGCCTTGCCGGCATTATTCTGCTTAACAGCGGCGGTAACCTGAGCGGGAATCCGTGGGGCGCAGTGATTATCCTTATCGGCTCGATGAGCTGGGCGTTCGGTTCCGTATACGGTTCGCGTATCGAACTGCCGACCGGCATGATGGCGGGGGCAATAGAGATGCTTGCGGCTGGGATTGTGCTGCTGCTGGCCTCAGCCCTGACGGGAGAGGAGCTGACGACCCTGCCGCCGTTGTCGGGCTTCCTGGCGGTAGGCTATCTGGCGCTGTTTGGCTCCATCATCGCCATCAACGCCTATATGTTCCTGATCCGTAACGTCTCTCCGGCGGTCGCCACCAGCTATGCCTACGTCAACCCGGTCGTGGCCGTGCTGCTCGGCACCGGGCTTGGCGGTGAAACGCTCTCTCCGGTTGAGTGGTTAGCTTTAGGGGTGATTGTTTTTGCCGTCGTGCTGGTGACCTTAGGCAAATATTTGCTGCCGGCAAAGCCCGTGGTTACGCCTTGCGAGGTGGAGAAACCGTAAGCGCGTGGATCCCCTGGGTGTCGATCTGCGCGGCCTGGCCGCCGCCGCAGATCCACTCTTCCAGCCGTTCGCTCAGATCGGCATCGTTCAGCTTTAACCGTCCTCTCAGCGCACACTCCCAGACGATCAGCACTCGCCAGCCCTGCGCGACAAGCGTGGCGAGATGCCGCGCATCTCGCTCAACGTTCTTGCCAATCTTTTCCAGCCAGAAATCGGTGCGCGTCGCCGGGACTTTAAACAGGTAGCAGTCGTGATGATGCCAGAAACAGCCGTGGGTGAAGATAATGCACCGATACGCGTCAATGACGAAATCCGGGCGACCCGCAAGCGCGGGATCCTGCACGCGAAAGTCGAAGCCCGCCTGTGTCAGTAGCCCGGCCAGACGCTTTTCAATCGCGGTGTCACGCGTGCCGATGGCACGCATGTTTTTGCTCCGCGTGGCCTTATCGTGAACGTCCGTCATTGACGGCCTCACCCTGGCGGAGCGCCACCGCCTGTCTGATGCGCGGGGCCAGCAGTTTTGCCACCGCCGCGAACGCGGGCACCACCACCGAGTTGCCAAACTGACGGTAAGCCTGGGTGTCCGAAACCGGAATGCGGAAGCGGTAGCCCTGTGGCGTTTCAAAGCCCATCAGCCGGGCGCACTCTCGCGGCGTGAGGCGCCGCGGACGGTGACGCTGGTTTTGCGGATCGTCGAAATCTTTCTCGCCCAGCGCTTTATCCCAGCCTCTGTCGATCAGGATTTCCGCGCCGTCTTTGTAGTAGCGAGCGGACAGCGTGCGGGTCACGCTGTGCGGATCGTTTGGGTTCACCATGCCAAACCCGAAGCCGTTGCCTTTGGCCTGATGCTTTTTGGCATAGCGGTAGAGGTATTTCCACAGGATCGGGGTAAGGATAAATTTCGCGTCGACCACCGGCTCCAGCAGGTCGGCAATCGTTGGACGACGCTCGGGGTATAAGGAGGGAATATCCCGCAGGGTGAAATCCCCCTTAAGATTGAGATCGCGGCGGAAACCGACGAGCACAATGCGTTCGCGATGCTGGGGCAGGAAATGTTTCCCGTCGATAATTTTCGGGTCATCCGCGCCCATGTCCTCGGAATCAGCCACGTCATAGCCCAGCTCGTCCAGCGTCTGCATGATAATGCGGAAGGTCTTTCCACCGTCATGGCTCTTTAAGTTCTTGACGTTTTCCAGCACGAATATGGCCGGGCGACGGGCGTCAATGATTCGGGCCACATCGAAAAACAGCGTTCCCTGCGTATCGCAGGCAAAACCGTGGGCACGCCCGAGGGCATTCTTTTTGGAGACGCCGGCCAGCGAGAAAGGCTGACACGGGAAGCCCGCCAGCAGCACGTCATGCGCCGGAATCGTCTGGCGAATGTGCTCGGCGGCTTGTTCATCCGTGACGCCGCTTTTATGGCTCAGGGTAACGTCGCGGATATCGGCGTTGAAATGATGTTCATGCGGATCGCAGTACCAGTTCGCTTTATAAGTGCGTACCGCATGTTTGTTCCACTCGCTGGTAAACACGCACTGACCGCCGATAGCTTCAAAGCCGTGCCGGATGCCACCGATGCCGGCAAACAGATCGATAAAGCGGAAGGCATAGTTCGGGTGCGCGGCAGACGGACGCGGAAGCAGGTCTTGCAGATAACGAAACTCGCTTTCGCTCAGGCGGCGCCCTGCCCGATCGCTGGTCAGCAGTCGCTTAAGGATGGCCGGGCTCCAGTGGCTTTCGCCGTGCGCCACCAGCTGGTTTGCCAGCGTTTTAGCGTCATAAATATCCAGCAGCTGGCGCAGTAATGCCTGCACCGTTGCCGTTGACTTCTCAGCCTGCTCAGGCGCGGGCTCTGTCACTGATCGATTTTCCTGCATTCTTTTAACCGGGCAATAAAGACTGGAAACAGATTACCACAGTTCACTTTCGCAAACTGCGACGGAAGCGGTGTTGAATCTGGCTATCCAGCCCGATGCAGTCGCCCTGTAATTCGGCACTGAGTTTCGCCATAAACTGAATCAGAAAATCGGCGTTGTGCTGCGCGAGCTCGCGCCCGACGTCGGTTTGCATTGTATCAGGCAAGCGCAGCAGCTTGGTCTGAAAATGATCGAGCGCAAACGCCCGGTCATCAAGCGGGCGCGCGTCGGCAAACGGATCGTCCGCGTCAAAAAGCGGTACGCCCAGCGCGCCTGACACGGCAAACACGCGCGCCAGGCCAATCGCCCCCAGCGCCTCCAGACGATCAGCATCCTGGACAATTTTGGCCTCAATCGTATACGGCGTCAGGCCGGCGCTGAAACTGTGCGCCTCGATGGCGTGCTCCACGGCGGCATAGCGATCGGACGGGAAGTCAGGGAAATCGCGGTGCAGAATGTCCCGCGTTCTGCGCGCAGCCAGACGCGACGACTGGCTGCGTTCAGGATGATTTTTCGGCAGGCTAACGATGTCGTGAAAATAGCAGGCGGTCAGGATCGTCAGCGGGTCGACGTGGTGATGAACCATGATTTTCTGTGCCGTCAGCCAGACGCGACGGAAGTGTGAAATATCGTGCGCGGTGTCATCGGTCGCGTGATGTTCATCAAGCCAGGATTCAAAGCGCTGCTGCCACTGTATGAGTTCCATCATCCTTTCCTGTTACGAAAATGGGCACTGAATTATAACATAGCTAAATAAAATAAATTTAAAAATAGAACCCCGAAATACTTAATAATAATTACCCGCAATACTTTCAAGCGATTAATTCATTTGAAAAATAAAGAGATTTTTGGAAATATCTTGTAATATTTTCACTGGTTTAATTACATTTATTTTTGAACCAAATTCACGAGCCATAGAATAGTATCAGAAACGTAATTACGGAGGGTGATTACATATATTCATATAAATTATCTTTAAAGGGAATATATAATGAAAAGAAAAGTTCTGGCAATTCTTGTACCCGCATTATTAATGGCTGGCGCGGCAAACGCGGCTGAAATGTATAACAAAGACGGCAATAAAGTTGACCTGTACGGCAAGGTTGACGCGCGTCATACCTTCTCCGACAACGCGGGCGACGACGGCGACGAAACCTATGTGCAGATTGGTTTCAAAGGCGAAACACAGATTACCCGCGATCTGGTCGGTTACGGTCAGTGGGAATATAAAACCTACGCAAATGATACCGAAGACGCCGGGGATACCTCTTTCAACCGTCTGGCCTATGCGGGCCTGAAATATGGCGAATACGGTTCATTTGATTATGGCCGTAATTACGGCGTCGTGTATGACGTTGAAGCCTGGACCGATATGCTGCCGGTATTTGGTGGCGATTCCTACACCTGGACTGACAACTATATGGTTGGCCGTACCAACGGTGTTGCGACCTACCGTAATAATGATTTCTTCGGTCTGGTTGATGGCCTGAACTTCGCGCTGCAGTATCAGGGTGCTAACGAAGGCGCAAACGCTAACGAAGATCAGGAAGGCACCAAAAACGGTCACGACGACGTACGCTTCCAGAACGGCGACGGCTTCGGTATGTCTACCACCTATGACTTCGACTTCGGTCTGACGCTGGGTGCGGCGTATTCTTCCTCTGACCGTACCAACGATCAGGTTGCTTATGGTGCGGGCAACTATAACCGCTTCAGCAAATAAGCAGGCGGTGACCGTGCAGACGCATGGACCGTTGGCGCAAAATATGATGCTCAAGGCGTCTACCTGGCGATGATGTACGCGGAAACCCGCAACATGACGCCGTACGGCAGCGACGGCATCGCCAACAAAACGCAGAACTTTGAAGCCGTAGCGCAATACCAGTTTGACTTCGGTCTGCGTCCATCCCTGGCGTGGGTCTATTCCAAAGGCATCGATCTGGGCGGTAACGATTATCACCCACGCAATGGCTATGACTATGTAGACCAGGATCTGGTTAACTACATCGACCTGGGCATGACCTACAACTTCAACAAGAACTTCTCCACCTACGTTGATTATAAAATCAACCTGCTGGACGAAGATGACGCCTTCTACAATGACAACGGTATTGCAACCGATGACATTGTTGGCATCGGCATGATCTACCAGTTCTGATCCCTGAAAATACCAAAGCCCGCATTTGCGGGCTTTTTTGTTTCAAGGGACACTATTTTACGGCGCTTCCTGCAGCGCCACGCGGATAAACCCGTTATTCTGCGCCAGCAGCTCATGGGCTTTCCACGCATCCAGACCAGTCAGCACCATCAATACCGCGGTTTTACAGTGATGGTTACAGCTCTCCAGCGCGGCTTTTGCCTGCGCCCGGGTGCATCCCCCCGCTTCCATCACAATGGCGATTTGCCGTTCAGCCCATTTGGTATTGCTTGCCTCAAGATCCACGCGCAGGTTGCTGTAAACGCGCCCGGTGCGAACGGCCAGCGCGGTGGTAATCATCGAGAGGATCATTTTTTGCGCGATCCCCGCCCTGGTATTGCGATACCCGGCAACCACATCAGCCCCAAGCTCTGGGGCAATTACCATGCTTGCCAGCTGTGCTGCTTCACTTTGTGCATCACCGGTGATGACCGCAACCGGCGCTCCCAACGACCACGCATGCCGCATTGCCCCCCAAACCCACGGCGTTTTTCCGCTGACGGTCACGGCAAGCATCATATCGTGCTCATCAAATTTAATGGCCTGCAGATCAGCCACCCCGCGCTCGTAGCTCCCATCCCCCTCTTCTGCCGTCACGGCAAATACCGGCGTTTTACCCGGCGCATACTCATCTGCAGCCTGTTGTGCGATGCAGCCTGACGGGCCCGCGCCGACAATCACCAGACGGCCGCCGTGGTTGAGCGCCGAGGCGGCGTTATCCACCGCGCGGGCGATTGTCGTTAAGCAGGGGGTTATAGCAGCAGAAATGCGTGCATCTTCCTCGTGGATAACCTTCAGCATGTCCAGCGTGGACAATCTATCTATATTCATCGTGCTGGCGTGCCGTCTTTCCTTGACTGAACCGGTAAGCGTAATGCTCATAAACAGCCTCCTTATTATGAGTACCCACACACTATAAAGTGTTTTATATAGATGACATGCGAGTGGGGTCACGAAAAGAAGAGTAAATCGACGCTTTTACATGGCTTTAAGAAAAGCCCATCATCAGCGATAATCACTCCCTTTCTTAATCATCGCGGAGTGTTGATGAGCGATTTGCAGCCTTTCCCTCTGACGCGCAAGCGCCCCATGAAACTGTACACGCTGGTCACGTTGATGGTGTCCGCGATTATCGCCTCGGTGTTGCTGGTAGTTTTTGCGCTCTATTCCGTGCAGATCACCCGGGCGACCCGCGATGATGTAAAAGATACCGCTCTGGGCATCGCCCGCACGCTGGCCGACAGCCCGGAGATCCAGCGCGGCCTGATGCAGTCGCCGCAGGCCGACATCATTCAGCCCATCGCCAAAGCCGTTACCCAACGCAACGATCTGCTGCTTACCGTGGTGACCGACATGCGGGGGATTCGCTACTCGCACCCTAACGAGGCGCTCATCGGCCTGCATTTTATCGGCAACGATCTGGAACCCGCGCTGGAAGGCAAAGAGAATGTCTCGGTTAACCGCGGCGCCCTCGCCGAGGCGCTTCGCGTTTTCACGCCGGTCTATGACAGCCAGCACGATCAGATCGGGGTCGTCGTGGTCGGGATCTCCCTCAAAAAGGTGGAAGACCAGATAGCCCGCGGGCGGCTCAACGCGCTCTGGACGATTCTGTTCAGCATCTTTATGAGTTCGATGGCGATTTGGGGTCTGGTACGGGTCCTGAAACACATCCTGTTCGGGCTTGAACCTTACGAAATTTCCGCCCTGTTCGAACAGCGCCAGGCGATGCTGCAGTCGCTTCGCGAAGGGGTGCTGGCCGTCGACATTCACGGCAGCGTGACGATGATTAACCACGCTGCCAGAGAGATATTACTTCTTCCCTCCGGCAAGCAGACCGAAAACACCAGCGAGCCGCTGCTGGCAAGCCTGCGTGAGGTATCGAAAACCGGGGTTGCGCGTCAGGATCAGGAGATCAGCTGCAACGGACGACTGCTGCTCTGCAACATGGTGCCGGTCAAAAGCCAGAATCGGGTGATCGGTGCTATCAGCACCTTCCGCGATAAAACGGAAATCAGCCAGCTGATGCAGCGTATTGATGGCATGGTCAACTACGTCGACGCCCTGCGCAGCCACACGCACGAGTTTATGAATAAACTGCATGTGATCCTGGGCCTGCTGCACATGAAGCGTTACGACAAGCTGGAGGAGTACATCATCCAGACGGCGCATAATTACCAGACGGACATTGGCACGATCCAGAGCAAGGTAAAGTCCCCGGTCGTTGCCGGGTTCCTGCTGGGTAAAATCAACCGGGCGAAAGAGGCCGGCGTCACCCTGACGCTGGCGGATGAAAGCCTGATACCGGATACCGCCAGTGAAGAGCAGGTTGCGGTGCTGATCACCGCGCTGGGTAACTTAATCGAAAACGCGCTCGACGCGATGGCAGGACAGCAGGAAGGCGAGATTGGCCTGCTGCTGCATTATCAGAATGGCTGGCTCAGCTGCGAAGTCAGCGACGACGGCCCCGGCATTGATCCCACTCAGCTGGAGGCTATTTTTACTAAGGGGTTCTCAACAAAAGGTGAAAACCGCGGCGTTGGGCTGTTCCTTGCTCGCCAGCAGATCCAGAACCTGGGCGGCGATATTACCGTCGAGTCTGAGCCTGGCGTATTTACCCAATTTTTTGTTCACATCCCCTGGGATAGCGAGAGGAATATCGCGTGATAAATGTATTAATTGTCGATGATGACGCCATGGTAGCCGATCTCAACCGTCTGTACGTCAACCGTGTTGAAGGCTTCAGCTGCTGCGGCGTCGCCTCCACGCTCAATCAGGCCAGGGCCTTTATCAATAACCCCAGCCAGCCTGTCGATCTGGTGCTGCTGGACGTCTACATGCAGCAGGATAACGGGCTGGATCTGCTGCCCGATATTCGCGCGTCAGGCCGCCCGATTGATGTGATTATGATCTCCTCGGCCGCCGATGCCGCCACGATCCAGACCTCCATCCACTACGGCGTGGTGGATTATCTGATAAAGCCGTTCCAGTTCCCGCGCTTTGAAGAGGCGCTGAACGGCTGGAAGGCAAAGCACAGCCTGATGGGCTCGCACCAGTATTACGAGCAGGCGGACGTCGACAGGCTGATCCACGGCGGCGCGCCGGAGCTGGCGGACACTAAAAAATTGCCGAAGGGGTTAACGCCGCAAACGCTGCGCACGATTTGCCAGTGGATTGATGGCCACCCGGAGACGGAATTTTCCACCGACGATCTGGCTAACGCAGTCAATATCTCCCGCGTCTCCTGCCGTAAGTACCTGATTTGGCTTGCGCAGATCAACATTCTGTTCACCAGCATTCACTACGGCGCCACCGGGCGTCCGGTGTATCGCTACCGCTTACAGCCGGAACAGATCGGGCTGCTCAAACAGTACTGCCAATAACGCGGTAGCTCTCGTCCAGAAGGGTAAAACGGAAGTGGTGCATCGAGGAGATCACCACTTCTTTTGTTTTGGTCACAAAGATAGCTTCAATATCGGGGCGCGCGCGCAGGGCGGCACAGCCCTTTTCTACCCCCATGCCGTACATCAGCGTGGTCCAGATGTCGCCGTCAATGGAGTCTTTTGAAATGATAGTGACGCTCTCCAGCTCGTTGTCGAGCGGATACCCGGTGCGCGGATCGAGAATATGGTGATAGCGCTTGCCGTTCTGCTCGAAGTAGCGCTCGTACGTTCCCGAGGTCACCACGGAGAGGTTCTCCACCGTCATCGCACCGATAAGCGCATCACCGGCGAACGGTTTTTTTAGCCCCACGCTCCAGCCCCCTTCCGGCGAGCCTAACGTCTGGATGTTTCCGCCGAGGTTGATCAGCCCCAGCTCAGCGCCCTCTTTGCGCAAGTAGTCCCGCACCCGGTCGGCGATATAGCCTTTGGCGATGGCACCCAGATCAATCTCCATCCCCGATCTGGTCAGAAACACGCTGGTCTGCGCCTCATCAAGGATGACCTCCTCGGGCCGGGTTATCGCCAGCAGGGACGCAATGTCATCGGCAGGCGGAACGCTGTCTCCCTGAAAGCCAATCTTCCAGCGCTTCACCAGCGGGCCGATCGCCAGGTTAAACGCGCTGTCTTTTAGCATGCTTGCCGCTTTGGCACAGCGGATCAGTTCAAACACCGGACGACTGACGGCAACCGGATGCTGGCCCGCCGCATGGTTGATGTCCATCACCTGGGAATGCGCCCGGTTAACGGTGAGGAGATCTTCGTACTGTTTGATCAGGCGGAAAACGCGGGACGCGAGGGCTTCGTCATGGGAGAAGAGCTTCAGGAGAATGGGCGAGCCCATCAGAACGGCGGAGTAGCTGTAAACGCGATGGCTATCAGGCATTGCATGTGTCCTCAGATGTAGCCCCGGCAGGCACCGCGCCGCCGGGGAGACAGGAGCCTTACGTTCTTTTTGAGCGCATCGCCGCCTGATGTCCTGCAAGGGTACCAAAAATAATGATATCCGCCACCGCGTTACCGCCGATACGGTTGCCGCCGTGGATCCCCCCGACCACTTCACCCGCCGCAAACGCCCCCGGCAGTACGTTGTGGTTGCTGTCCAGCACGCAGGTTTCGGTGTTGATGGTCACGCCGCCCATGGTGTGGTGCACGCCTGGCGCAATCTGAATAGCGTAGAAAGGCCCTTCGTTGATGGGCGCACGCAGCGCGGTGGTACGACCAAAATCGTCATCGTGCTGTTTTTCAACGAAACCGTTGTAACGTTCCAGGGTCGCGAGGAAAGCGTGGTGATCCATACCGAGTGCTTCCGCCAGCGCTTTTGGCGAGCTGGCGCTGGTCACGAAGCCTTTCGCAATGTACTCATCCGCGGCTTTGTTTTTGGCACGTACATGCTCGTCAAAGACGATGTACGCGTATTTCTCCGGCAGCGCGATGATTGACGCCGAGACTTTATCGCGGGTCGACATTTCGTTGTAGAAGCGCTCCCCTTTCTGGTTGACCAGAATCGCCCCGCCCCCGCGGATGGATTCGGAAATCAGGTACGAGGTGTTCTGCTCAACGGTTGGGTGAATTTGGATTTCGCCCATATCCACGGTGCCCGCCCCGATGCGCTCCAGCAGCGCGATACCGCCGCCGGTTGCCCCTTTGTGGTTGGTGGTGACGAACCCTTCCAGATCCGGACGGTATTTGACGACCATCTGGCTGTTGGCGCTGAAGCCGCCCGTCGCCACGATCACGCTTTTCGCAGCCACGGTGACGGTTTCGTTCTCTTCAGTGGTCAGGCGAACCCCGGTCACTTCACCGTTCTCGAAGATGATGTCGCTGACGGAGGTATCCAGCATCACCTCGATGTTGCGTTTGTTGACGTTACGCACCAGGCCGCTGATCAGGTAGCCCCCCACCGCAGAGCCGTCTTTTGGACGGTGAGTACGGTCGATGCTCATCCCACCGGTGGTGGTGATGTCGTTCAGCATGATGCCTCGCGTTGCCAGCCACTCAATCGCCTGCGGCGCGTTCTCGACAAAGCGGCGCAGCAGTTCAGGGTTGTTCTTGTTGCCGCCGCCTTTCAGGCTTTCCTGGTAGAACAGCTCTTTGCTGTCCTGAATGCCCTTCACGCGCTGGAAGCGGGTTTCAGCGGCATTCATACCGGCAGAGGCTTTAATGGTGTTCCCGCCGATGGTTGGCATTTTCTCGACAATCAGCACGCTCGCGCCTTCGTCGTGAGCCTGAATCGCCGCCGCCAGACCGGCGCCGCCGCTACCGACCACCACCACGTCCACGCTGCGGGTTTCGTTCGGGTCCACGCCCTCTTCCGCTGCCAGCGCTTTGCTGGATTTCAGCATCGCTTTAGAGACCGCTTTTTTCACCGCTTCACTCTGGCTGGTGGCACCGGTGATGGCATCCACGTGCGGGGTATTGGCGTCCAGAATGCGGGTACGGATCTCTTCAAAGCTGGTGACGAACTCCACGTTATCGCTCGGGCCGGAGGCCAGCTCGATGTCCGCAATGCGGTCGGTTTCCAGACTGACGTTAATCACCAGTTCGTTCGCGTCGTCCTGCACCTTCTCGGTGAACATGCCCGGTTTGAATTTCGATTCGCCCATGCTCATGTCGCGGATCATCGCTTCCACCAGCGAGAAGCGCCACAGCGGTTCAGGAATGCTCAGTTCCTCGCGTTTGGTGCTGTCCATAAACAGCTCAAGGCTTTCACCCGCCGCGATGCGGTCGGTCCAGTCCGGGTAGGCAATGGTGGCGCGGCCAACGGCAATCAGGTCGTAACCGTGGTCCAGCGCTTCATTCACGTCTGACGCATTCACCACGCCGCCCACGCCCATCACCGGAACCTGCGCCAGGGTTTCAGAGCGCATCGCGCAGTATTTTTCGATCAGCGGCGTCGGGTCCTGGGTGTCGACAATGGACGGACGCAGAGTCGCGCCGACGGAGAAGTGCAGGTAATCCACGCCGCGCGCCGCCAGTTTTTCCAGCAGGTACATGGTGTCTTCAAAGCGGATGCCCGGCACTTCCAGCTCTTCAGGGGAGAAGCGGTAGCCAATAATAAACGCGTCGTCCGCGTACTGGCGCACCATTTTGTGGGTGATGTCCAGCACCGCCAGCGGGAACTTCGCGCGATTGTCGCGGCTGCCGCCCCACTCGTCGTCTCGCTGGTTAGAATTTGGAGAGTAGAACTGCTGAATCAGGTAGGTGTTCGCCCCGTGGATTTCCACGCCGTCAAAACCGGCCTGGATGGCGCGGCGCACGGCTTCACCAAACTTGCCGATCATGCCTTCCACTTCTTCGGCGGTCAGGGCAACCGGCGTTGCGGCACCGTCACGCGGCGCGGCTACGGCGCTTGGGCCAACCGGGGTACGGCCACCGATCAGTTTCGGATCAACCATGCGGCCACCGTGGTAGATCTGCAGCAGGGCCTTAGATCCTTTGGATTTAATGGCCTCGGCGATTTTCGCCAGCCCGGCGATTTTCTCGTCGTTATCAATACCAATTGCCCCCGGGAAGGCAAGGCCGAGATCGTCGACGAAGCAGCACTCCACGATGATGGTGCCAATGCTGCCGGAACGGGCCCGATAGTACTCCACCAGCTCGCTGGTGACGGTGCCGTCATAATAGCCGGTACAGGTGGTCATAGGGGCCATTAACAAACGGTTTTTCAGTTCAGTGCCATTCGGTAATGTGAAGGGGCTAAGAATGCGTTCGTTAGTGCTCATAATAGAAACTCCAAACTTTTAAAAATTGAGAATTCGTTATCGGATTGATTTTTTATTTCGTCGTTTTTTGCCGATGTCATGATATTAATATAATGATTTTTTTAGTTTCTAAAGTTATTACGTTAGTTAAAAAACTATTTAATCCCTGTGATAACACTAATAATACATTGGTGTTAGCGATTGTCATTCAGGCATTCACAATATTTTAAAATACGTTAAATAAAAAATGGTAAAACCATTTCACCATAAACCAAAAAAACCCTTTAAAATCAACTAGATGGCAATTATTAAAAATTCAAATTGTTACAGAAATGATAAAATAAACCCGCAAAAAAGATAATAACCACATACGCCAGAGTGGTTATTAATAAAAGCATAAAAATAACGCTGCAATTCTGTTTTTTTGATCTCGATCAATAGTCATGGCATTTAAAAGCGCAATATAAAAACATCATCATTTTTTAATTTAACGCACACAAAAAAGCGTTAAATCGCTATTACTGAAAATACAAAAACGCACCTTTAATAACTAAAAAAAGCAAAGAAACTTAAGAAAGCAATTTTGACTTTTCAGTGCGACCGAATTTTTGACAACTTAAGACGTGAAACTATGAATACAAAAACTGCTGTAACGCCCCCTGTGGCGAACCAGGCATCAAATGGAAACGCAAAACGTCTGCTGATGATGGCACTGCCCGTCATCGTCGCCGTACTGCTGCTGTTTGTTCCCGTTCCTGAAGGGCTGCCGCCTTACGCGTGGCACTACTTCGCCATCTTCGTCGGCGTGATCGTCGGTCTTATCTTCGAACCCCTGCCGGGCGCGGTGATCGGTCTGACCGGCGTGGTCGCCATTGCCCTGTGCAGCCAGTGGGTGCTGTTCAGCCCTGAACAGCTGGCTGACCCAAAATTTAAGCTGGCGGGCGCCTCCTTTAAGTGGGCAGTGAGCGGGTTTGGTAACTCCACCGTCTGGCTGATTTTCGGTGCCTTTATGTTTGCCGCGGGCTACGACAAAACCCGCTTCGGCCGCCGTCTGGCGCTGATTCTGGTGAAGTATCTTGGCCGTCGCAGCCTGACGCTCGGTTACGCGATTACGTTTGCGGACCTGCTGCTGGCACCGTTCACTCCGTCTAACACCGCGCGCAGCGGTGGGACCATCTACCCGATCATCGCTAACCTGCCGCCGCTGTACGGTTCAAAACCCAACGACCCAAGCGCGCGTAAGATTGGTTCTTACCTGATGTGGGTGGCGATCACCGCGGCCTGTATCACCAGCTCAATGTTCCTCTCCGCCCTTGCGCCGAACCTGCTGGCCCTGGCGCTGGTGAAAAGTACGGTTGGGATCGACACCTCCTGGGGGACCTGGTTCCTCGCCTTCCTGCCGCTGGGCATCCTGCTGATCCTGACCATGCCGCTGCTGGCCTACTGGTTCTACCCGCCAGAAGTGAAGGTGAACAACGAAGTGCCGCTGTGGGCGACCCGTGAACTGGAAAAACTGGGCAAACTGTCGCGCAATGAGATCCTTCTGCTGGTGTTCGTATGTTGCGCGCTGCTGATGTGGATCTTCGCCGCCGCGTGGATTGAACCCGCGATGGCGGCCCTGCTCATCGTCGGCCTGATGCTGTGGACCGGCGTGCTGGAGTGGAACGATATCACCGGCAACAAAGCGGCGTGGAACACCTTCGTCTGGTTCGCCACCCTCGTGGCGCTGGCGGATGGCCTCTCCTCTACCGGCTTTATCAGCTGGCTGGGTAAAGAAGGCGGCCTGCTGATGAGCGGTATCTCTCCGGGCGTGGCGACCATCGTCCTGCTGCTGGCGTTCTACCTGCTGCACTACCTGTTTGCCAGCACCACCGCGCACACCACGGCGCTGCTGCCAGCGATGCTGACCATCGCCTCCACCATTCCGGGCATGAATATGGAAGTGTTCGTTCTGCTGATGGTGACCTCGCTGGGCGTGATGGGGATCATCACCCCGTACGGTACTGGCCCAAGCCCGATTTACTACGGTAGCGGCTACCTGCCAACCAAAGACTACTGGCGCCTCGGCACCATCTTTGGTGCCATCTTCCTGGCGGCCCTGCTGCTGATTGGCTACCCGTGGATGTCCATGATGTTCTGATTCCTGACCGCCGGACTTCTCCTCCGGCGGTTTTATTTTTGTGGAGCAATACTATGTCGAATAAACCGTTTTTTTATCAGAACCCCTTCCCTCTTTCACATGACGACACCGAATACTACCTGCTGACCAACGAGCACGTCTCCGTTGCCGAATTCGACGGCCAGGAAGTGCTGAAGGTGGAGCCCGAAGCCCTGACCCTGCTGGCGCAGCAGGCCTTCCACGACGCCGCATTTATGCTGCGTCCTTCCCACCAGAAGCAGGTTGCCGCCATTCTTAACGACCCGGAAGCCAGCGAGAACGATAAGTACGTGGCCCTGCAGTTCCTGCGCAACTCGGAAATTGCGGCGAAAGGCGTGCTGCCAACCTGCCAGGATACCGGCACGGCAATCATTATGGGTAAAAAAGGCCAGCGCGTCTGGACCGGCGGCGGTGACGAAGCGGCCCTGAGCCAGGGCGTGTATAACACCTATATTGAAGACAACCTGCGCTACTCGCAGAATGCGGCGCTGGATATGTATAAAGAGGTGAATACCGGCACTAACCTGCCCGCACAGATTGACCTCTACAGCGTCGACGGGGATGAATACAAATTCCTGTGCATGGCGAAAGGCGGCGGCTCTGCCAACAAAACCTATCTCTACCAGGAAACCAAAGCGCTGATTACCCCGGCGAAGCTGAAAAACTACCTGGTTGAGAAGATGCGTACCCTGGGGACCGCAGCCTGCCCGCCGTACCATATCGCGTTTGTTATCGGCGGCACCTCAGCGGAAGCCACGCTGAAAACCGTGAAGCTCGCCTCCACCCGCTACTACGACGCGCTGCCAACCGAAGGCAACGAGCACGGCCAGGCGTTCCGCGACGTTCAGCTCGAACAGGAACTGCTCCAGGAAGCACAGAACCTCGGCCTCGGCGCGCAGTTCGGCGGGAAATACTTCGCCCACGATATCCGCGTGATCCGCCTGCCACGCCACGGTGCCTCCTGCCCAATCGGCATGGGGGTCTCCTGCTCCGCCGACCGTAACATCAAGGCGAAGATCAACCGCGACGGGATCTGGATTGAGAAGCTTGAGCACAACCCGGGTCAGTATATTCCGGAGTCACTGCGCCAGCAGGGCGAAGGCGACGTGGTGAGCATCAACCTGAACAAGCCGATGAACGAGATCCTGGCGCAGCTTTCCGCGCACCCGGTCTCTACCCGCCTGTCGCTGAACGGCACCATTATCGTGGCGCGCGACATTGCCCACGCGAAGCTTAAAGAGCTGCTGGATAACGGCGAAGCGCTGCCGCAGTACGTCAAAGATCATCCGATTTACTATGCGGGTCCGGCAAAAACCCCGGAAGGCTACGCGTCTGGCTCACTCGGCCCAACCACGGCGGGACGCATGGACTCGTATGTTGACCTGCTGCAATCCCACGGTGCGAGCATGATCATGCTGGCCAAAGGCAACCGCAGCCAGCAGGTAACCGACGCCTGCCATAAGCACGGCGGTTTCTACCTGGGCAGCATCGGCGGCCCAGCGGCGGTGCTGGCGCAAAACAGCATCAAGAGCCTGGAGTGTGTGGCCTATCCTGAGCTGGGTATGGAAGCGATCTGGAAAATTGAGGTGGAGAACTTCCCGGCGTTTATTCTGGTGGATGATAAAGGCAACGACTTCTTCCAGCAGATCCAGAACAAGCAGTGCAAAGGCTGTTCACAGCGCTGAGTGCTTCCATACGTCCGGCAGGAGCGACAGCGTTTCAGCGATCGTGCTGCGCTTGTCGCTCCCCGGCTTCCAGATGGTGACCATCGTCTGACCAATCCCCTGGCTGCCCACTTCGGTGTGCAGCCTTTTTACGTTTTGCCACTGACCGGCATGAAAATGCGTCGGTAAGAATCCCCAGCCGCAGCCGCGCTCCAGCAGACCGCGCAGCATCTCCGGTTCGTTGGTAAAGAGAGTATGCCCGGAGATCTGCAGGCGGCGCGCCACCGGCTCGTCCGAGGCGGGGTGCATGACGACCTGGGGTACCAGGGAAAGATCGAGCAGCGACAGTGGGGAAGCACTGTCCGCAAACAGCCCGCGGGCGGCATAAAAATCCATATCAATGGCGCCGAGGGCGCGCCACTCCATGTCATTGCCCACGCTGCGGTTGCGCGCCTGGCAGATGGCCAGATCCGCGTCGTTGTTCGCCAGCAGCCGTTCCGATTCATCCCTAGAGGTGCAGATAAGGCTCAGCCGGATGTTTCGCGCGGCCATTTCAGCAATCACCCCGTGCAGAAAGGCTCTGGGCGTAAAAGGATCGTAGGCCAGCGTCAGGTCCTGCGTGGCACCGTGCGGCACCTCTCTGGCAAACGCCTCAAAGGCTTTTACCTGCCGCATCAGCAGGTGCGCCTGGCGCTGAAGCTGTTCCCCTTCGGGCGTGAGCCGCAGGGTGCGGCCGTCGCGAATAAACAGCGCGTAGCCCAAGCCATCCTCAAGAAAATCAATCAGATCGCGAAGCGTCGTGCGGTCTTTCTTCAGCGCCACCGCGGCTTTACTCAGGCCCCCGTTCTCGGCCACGGCGGTAAATGCCTCGAGTTGTGCAAAAGAGTAAATCAGTCCCGCCACGCTACGCTCCCTCTGTTTTATAGGGGGATTTTCCCCCACTACGCGTTTTTTATTATAGCCCCGGGGTTTTTAAACTGAAGCCGTTCTTAACCTGAAAGAGACGGATATGAAAAACAGAAAAGTAAACCATGCCCTGCTGGCGGGCCTTGTCTTCAGCGCCCTGCTCTCCCCTGCGGCAGTGGCCGCCTGCAAAGGCACCGACCTTAGCGCCTGCCCTGCCCCCTTTGACGCCGCGCTGCCGGACACCCATAAGATGCTCACCTGGAGTCAGGCCGACCGCGTGGTGGGCTTTCGCAATGACTACCGCAACTACGCCGGGGATGTTTTCCGCCACGGTAGCGCCGTGGCGCTGGAAATGTCGGATAAGCCGCTCACTGACGCCTGGTATCAGGTCAACGGCAGGCGCTACGGCCTTCAGGAGTACCTTAAACGCCAGAACGTCAGCGGCATGCTGGTGCTGAAGGACGGCAAAATCGCCTGGAAGTACCTTGGAGAGGGCAACACCGACTCCACGCTCTGGACCTCGCGCTCGGTTGGGAAATCGGTGGTATCGGCGCTGGTGGGCGTGGCCCTCAAAGAGGGAAAAATTCACTCGCTCGACGACCTGGTCACGCGGTATGAACCCGACCTGAAAGGCACCGCGTGGGACGGCGTGACGCTTAAGCAGCTTATCACCCATACCTCCGGCGTGGCGTGGAACGAGGATTACACCAACCCTAAATCCGACTTCGCGCAGCTCACCGAGTGCGAGGCGAAGCCGGGTACCTATGACTGCGTGCGCAAGCTGGTGAAGGGGTTACGCAGGGCGCACCCGGCCGGAGAGAGCTGGTCTTACTCTTCGGGCGGCGCCTGGCTGCTGGGTGACGTGCTGGAGCGGGCCACCGGCATGACGCTGGCGGCCTATCTGGAGAAAAGCATCTGGCAGCCTTACGGCATGGCGAGCGACGGCGTATGGCATGCGTACAGCAAAGGCCAGCACGACGTTGGCGCGCACGGCTTTAACGCCACGCTGGAGGACTGGGGACGCTTCGGGCAATTTATCCTGAACAACGGTACGCTGCCGAACGGTAAGACCATCCTGCCGGAAAACTGGATTCGGCAGTCGTCAGACTGGACGAAGGCCAAAGGCTCGGTCTCTGACGCCCATCCCGAAGGGCTTTACGGCTATCAGTGGTGGAACAACGAAGTGCCCGCCAACGCCACGGGCGTAGAGCCGACGGCCCAGGATTCGCTGAAAGGTTCACTCTGGGCGCTGGGCATTTTCGGGCAGATGATTATGGTGAACCCGAAGGAAAATCTGATCATCGTCCAGTGGTCTACCTGGCCGCAGGCGGAACCGTCCTTCAGCGCCCAGCCGCTGGAAGCCTCTCTGATGTTTAGCGCGATTGCCAGGGCGCTGCGCTAAATGGCCTCCGCCGGGTAACGACGCGGTTACACGGCTCATTCTAAAACGCGCCTCTGCGCTACATCACAAAATCGCAATATCAGAGACTTACAGAATATTGGTGAATAAAAAGCCAATATTTTGTTAAGTTATTGTTGCCATTAAATGTATTTATTCGCCGGATTATATTCATGCAAGAAACGCATCAGTCGATGCGGCATTTGCGCTTATCGAATTCCTCATCCTGATCCAGTTTTCAGAAACAGACGCGTAAAACGTCAACAATAAACTGGAGATAACCATGTTTTCCTCAACCTCACCTGCAACCGTACGCTCTAAGGCGGGCGCGATACTTCGCGTGACGTCCGGCAACTTTCTTGAGCAATTCGATTTCTTTCTTTTCGGCTTCTACGCCACCTACATCGCCCACACGTTCTTCCCAGCGAGCAGTGAATTTGCGTCGCTGATGATGACCTTCGCGGTCTTCGGCGCGGGCTTCTTGATGCGTCCAGTCGGGGCCATTGTGCTGGGGGCTTATATTGACAAGGTCGGTCGCCGCAAAGGGCTGATCGTGACGCTTTCCATCATGGCGGCAGGCACCTTCCTGATCGTGCTGATCCCGTCCTATCAAAGCATCGGGCTTTGGGCACCGTTGCTGGTACTGACGGGCCGTCTGCTGCAGGGCTTTTCCGCCGGTGCGGAGCTTGGAGGCGTCTCGGTCTATCTCGCTGAAATCGCCACGCCGGGCCGCAAAGGGTTCTATACCAGCTGGCAGTCCGGCAGCCAGCAGGTTGCCATTATGGTCGCCGCGGCGATGGGCTTTGCCCTGAACGCGCTGATGGAAGAGAGCGCCATTCGTGAATGGGGCTGGCGCATACCGTTCCTGTTCGGCTGTTTAATCGTGCCGTTTATCTTTTTCCTGCGCCGCAAGCTGGAGGAGACGGAAGAGTTCAGCGCGCGCCGCCATCATCTTGAGATGCGTCAGGTCTTTAAAACGCTGCTTGGCAACTGGCAGGTGGTGGTCGCGGGCATGCTGATGGTGGCGATGACCACCACCGCGTTCTACCTGATCACCGTCTACGCGCCAACCTTCGGCAAAAAAGTGCTGATGCTGAGCGCCTCGGACAGCCTGCTGGTCACGCTGCTGGTAGCGATCTCTAACTTCATCTGGCTGCCGGTGGGCGGCGCGCTGTCGGACCGCTTCGGGCGTAAACCGGTGCTGATTGCCATGACCCTGCTGGCGCTGGCCACCAGCTATCCGGCCCTGACGCTGCTGGCTGACGCGCCAAGCTTCTCCATGATGCTGAGCGTCCTGCTGTGGCTCTCCTTCCTGTACGGGCTGTATAACGGGGCGATGATCCCGGCGCTGACGGAAATTATGCCCGCTGAAGTCCGCGTGGCGGGCTTCTCGCTGGCTTACAGCCTCGCAACGGCGATCTTCGGCGGCTTTACCCCGGTGATGTCCACCGCGCTGATTGAATACACTGGTGACAAAGCCTCGCCGGGCTACTGGATGAGCTTCGCCGCGGTGTGTGCCCTGCTGGCAATCCTCTACCTTTACCGTCGTCGCGCGGTTTCGGTGCAAAACACCGTTAAGTCGCAGGAGGCCGCATGACTCACACTTCTCGTTATACCGTTACCGCGCTGATGCTGACGTTCCTGAGCGCCAATGCCTGCGCTCAGGAGGTGAAGGTGATGATTTCAGGCGGTTTCAAAGCCGCCCTTGAAAAGCTGGCACCGGAATATGAACGCCAGACCGGCGATACCATCGTGATTATTCCCGGTCCGTCAATGGGCGCTACGCCGCAGGCGATCCCAAACCGGCTCGCGCGCGGCGAGAAAGCCGACGTGGTGATTATGGTGGGCGATGCGCTGGCGAAGCTCGAAAAAACCAGCCAGACCCAGCCGGGTTCGCGAACGGAACTTGCGGACTCCCCCGTCGGAATGGTGGTGAAAAAAGGGGCGGATGTCCCTGATATCAGCAGCGAGGCGACGCTACGTAACGCGCTGCTTCAGGCCAGCTCCATCGCCTACTCAGACAGCGCCAGCGGCAGGTATGTCAGCCAGACGTTGTTTAAAAAGCTGGGGATTGAAAAGGAGGCGGCGGCTAAAGCAACGATGATCGAACGCATTCCGGTTGCTTCGGAAGTGGCAAAAGGGAAATACGCCGTGGGCTTCCAGCAGGTGAGCGAGCTGCTGCCGGTTCAGGGCGTCACTTTTATCGGTAAAATCCCGGATAATCTGCAGTACATCACGCGCTTCGCAGGCGCGGTCACCCGTCACGCTGAACATCCTGACGAGGGGAAAGCGCTGCTGACCTATCTCGCCTCACCGCCCTCGCGTGCCGTCATCGAGAAGACGGGGATGATCCCCGTTACGTCCGGCGATACCGCTCGGTGATCTCTTTTTCCAGTTCAGCCGCGATATAAGACTGGATGCGCCCCCGGCGCCGGATAAGCCCCACGGTGCGTTTCACTTCCGGCGCCACCAGTGGCAGATGCGTCAGCGGCGTGTACTCTGACGTCGGCATCGACATGGCGGGAACGGCGGCAATGCCGATCCCCGCCTCAACCATACCGAGCATCGTGGTGACGTGGCGCGTTTCGCAGACGCTGGGGCGCTCGGGAATGATATCCCCCAGCATCCGATCCAGCAGGTTGCGGTTCCCCGACGTTTTATCGAGGGAGATATAGTCCTGCTGGTAAAACGCCTGCCAGGTCAGGTGGCTCTTCTGCGCCAGCGGGTGGTCCTTTCTGCACGCCACAACGTAGACATCCTCCACCAGCGGGAAAAATTCAATTTCAGACGGCAGGTTTCCCGCAAAGCAGATGCCAAAATCCGCCTGGCTTCGGGCCACGGCGTCAATCACATTCCCCGCGCTGCTGTCGATGAGCTTAATGCGAACGCGCGGAAAGCGGGACTGAAAGCGACGGATCACATCAGGCATAAAGTAACAGGCGGCGGAAGGTACCGCGGCGACCGTAATCAGCCCCGTCCGCTCTTCACTGGCCTTATCGACATCCGCCAGCATTGATTCTACGTTGTCGAGCAGCTGTGCTGAGCGTTCAGCAAAGTTTTGCCCGTATAACGTCAGGGCGACGCGGCGGGTGGTTCGGTCAAACAGCCTGGTTCCCAGCGCGGCTTCCAGCTTTTCGATCCTGCGGCTCAGCGCCGACTGGGATATGCAGATTGATTCAGCGGCGACACGGAAGTTACCGTATTCCACTAACGCCCTGAAGGCATAGAGATCGTTAAGGTCGAAATTCACGGGCATAGCGTCTGGATGTCCTGTCAGGGAAAGCAACAAAGTCAAAAATAATAGCGTCTTATTGACCTTCCGCAACCGGCGCGGTGTTGAAATAGGTCAGAGGTCGTTGAGAATGAGGCGAATGCGCCCGGCCTGGTCAGCAATCGCCTGCCGTTCCTCTTCCTTCATATCCGCAAGCTGTTTATAGACAATGCCCAGGCGGGGATTGTTACCGAGGCGCGCCCGGTTGCGCGCAAAGAAATCCCAGTAGAGGGCATTGAACGGGCACGCCAGCTCTCCGGTGCGCTGGTTGTGCTGATACCGACACCCCTGACAGTAATTACTCATCTTATGAATGTAGGATGCGCTTGAGACATAGGGCTTACTGGCCAGTAACCCGCCATCGCCAAACTGGCTCATGCCGAGAGTATTGGGCAGCTCCACCCATTCAAACGCATCAATATAGACCCCCAGATACCACTCATGGACCGCCTGCGGCGACAGACCGCTGAGCAGACTAAAGTTCCCGATCACCATCAGGCGCTGGATATGGTGGGCGTAAGCCTCGGTGAGCGATTGCCCAACGGCATGCGCCAGGCAGCGCATCTGCGTTTTGCCCGTCCAGAACCAGTCCGGCAGCGGGGCGTGCTGCTCCAGGGCATTCAGCTCGCGATAGCCCGGCATTTGCGACCAGTAGATCCCGCGCACGTACTCCCGCCAGCCGAGGATTTGTCGGATAAACCCTTCAACGGCAGGCAGCGGCGCGTGGCCAGAACGCCATGCCTGCTGGGCGGCGGCCACAACTTCCCGGGGATTAAGCATTTTGGTATTCAGCGCAAAAGAAATTAACGAATGAAAAAGAAAAGGTTCTTCCGCGTGCATCGCATCCTGCCAGTTTCCAAACTGCGGGAGCACGTGAGAAATAAACGCATCCAGACTGGCTTTGGCTTCCGAACGGTTGAGCGGCCAGCGAAAATTGTCGGCCTGCGGTTCGCCGAAGGTCTTTACGCCGCAGCGTTGGATCTCTGCCCACAAGGCTGAACGATCCTGGCGGGGGCGCGAGTCACCCGGTGCGGGCGGCTCGCCGGACCAGCGCCTGCGGTTTTCAGCATCATAATTCCATTTCCCCCCTTCCGGCTCGCCTTCAGAGGTCAAGAGAATCCCGTGCCGACGGCGCATTTCCCGATAAAAGTATTCCATTCGCCAGCTTTTACGCGACGCAAAAAACGCGCTTACCGCGTCCCGGGGGGTGAAAAAATGCTCGCTGCTAACGCAGGCTGTTTCGACGGACGCTGTTTTCGCCCACGCCTGCAGCTGCGCATCAAGACGCCATTCGTCGGGCTCCTGCCACAACACCCTTCCGGCGCTGTAATGCGTAACAAGCGCGTTGAGATTGTCTTCCAGCGCGCCGCGGTTTGAACCGTCAGAGAGCCGGACATACCTTACCCGATGCCCCTTCTCTTTCAACGCTGAGGCAAACGCCCGCATGGCGGCGAAGATAGCGATAACTTTCTGGGCATGATGCAGCACGTATGCGGTTTCCGCCCGCAGTTCCAGCATCACGTAAATGACGTTTGGGTTGCGGGTATCAAACCAGCTGTGATGCGGATTAAGCTGATCGCCCAGGATCAGGCGCAGCTCGGTCAACGGTGGCTCCTGCGGCAACGCTCGGAACAGTATTTGACCTCATCCCAGCATTTTGCCCATTTTTTGCGCCACGTCATGGGCCGCTGGCAGTGCACACACAGCCGACTGGGCAGGTCCTGCTTGTTGCCTTTGAAATCGCTCATCTTTTCAATACCGTACTGATTTATTCACCCCACCTGCGGATAAAGGCTACGACAGACGTCACAAAATGAAGGTGATGCCTGCAAAGCGCTACCCACCGCTACGTACGAAATGATAGTTTATTCGGGCTGTAAGTGTTGCAATGATAACGTTCCCCTTTGTATTCAAGTGACGAGTTTGCGAGCAAAGCGATGATTAAGTGGCCCTGGAAAACGAATGAGGCTGGCCGGGATATGGCGCTGCCGTGGGATGACGCGCTGGCGATCCCTGTTCTGGCGAATCTTAAGCCGGATGAACAATCGAAGCTGGTTCAGATGGCGGATCGTTTTTTGCAGCAAAAACGCCTGGTGCCGCTGCAGGGGTTCGAGCTTGATCCGCTGAAAAACGCCCGCATCGCCCTGCTTTTCTGCCTGCCGGTGCTGGAGCTCGGCATTGAGTGGCTGGACGGTTTTCATGAAGTGCTGATTTATCCTGCACCGTTCGTCGTCGATGACGAGTGGGAGGATGATATCGGGCTGGTACACAACCAGCGGGTGGTGCAGTCCGGGCAAAGCTGGCAGCAGGGGCCAATTATCCTCAACTGGCTCGACATTCAGGACTCGTTCGACGCCTCAGGCTTTAATCTGATTATTCACGAGGTGGCGCATAAGCTTGATACCCGCAACGGCGATCGCGCCAGCGGCGTGCCTTTTATTCCGCTACGTGAAGTCGCAGGATGGGAGCACGACCTGCATGCGGCAATGGATAACATCCAGGATGAGATAGACCTGGTGGGCGAAAGCGCGGCCAGCATTGATGCCTATGCGGCAACTGACCCCGCCGAGTGCTTTGCGGTGCTCTCGGAGTACTTCTTCAGCGCCCCCGAACTCTTCGCGCCCCGTTTCCCGGCGCTGTGGCAGCGTTTCAGCCAGTTTTATCAGCAGGATCCGCTCCAGCGCCTGCGGCAAAATGAGGGCGCAGGCGGCCCTTCATCCCACCACGTCCATTAATTTTTTTCGACAGGGGTACGCTCGGTTAACCGTACCCCGATGCTCAGCGCTAAAAACAGCGCCGCCACGCCAAAGGCCGCCGTCGTTAAATAGTGTTCGCCGAAAAAGCGCGTCACAACGGGCACCAGCAGCGCGGTTACGCCATAGCCCAGCGTGTGGCTGGTCGCAATAGCGCCCGCCCCCTTCCCCGTGGTCAGGCGATCGTTCAGCAGCAGCTGATAGCCCGGCGTTGCCATTGCCGCGCCGAGCGAAGTGATAGCAATCCCCACATAGAACAGCGCCAGTTCGGCGATACACATTAGCGCCAGCCCAGCCACCATCAGCACCGCCGCCATGCAAAGCAGGGTCAGCGGGCTGAAATGCTGCGGACGAACCACCAGGAACTGCGCCGCGAGCGTAGCCAGTGCGGCCAGGCTCAGCAGGAGCGCAACATGATGGCTGATATCCCGGGCGTTGCCGTCCAGCAAGGGGCTGAGGTGCGGTGACAGGCCGAGCTGCATCAAACTCACCAGCGCCGCCAGCAGCATCGCCAGCAGCAGGAACGGCAGCATGGTCATCTGCAGACGGGTCGCCTGGTGTGCCACCGGCGGCAGCGGCGGATCCGCCACTTCGCGCAGCACCAGTAGCAGAGCGATTAACGGCGCGATCGCCATCAGCCAGAGCGGCGCGACCGGGTTAACGCTGAGCATCAGCGCCGCCAGCGGAGGCCCCAGCAGGCGGCCACAGCTGAGGCCGGAACTGATGGTTGCCAGCGCCGCCATGCGTTTATCCAGGCCCGCACGCTGAATGGCCCACGTCTGCGCGGCAGGCACCATGCCCGACACCGTCAGGCCATACAGCAGACGCGAGAGGATCAGCCCCGCCAGCCCCCAGGTGCTTTCCAGCCTCCCTGCCGCCATCGCCCAGACCACCAGCGCCATGACGCCAAAGCTGGCGAGATAGCCGCTGAGGGAGGCCACCATAACGACCTTACAGCCGCGGCGCTCGCTCTGGCGTCCCCACCAGGGGGACGCGGGTAAAAAAAGCATGGAGCCGAACATCAGCAGCCCGGCCCAGACCGAGAGTGAAAGTCCGGTCAGGGTCACCAGCTGCGGAAGCATGACCAGCAAACCGTTTTGCCCAATGCCCAGCAGGCCCGCGCAGAGCGCCAGGGGCCAGTTGGCTTTGGTGGTGATGTTTTCGGTCAACGTTTCAGAATCAACGTGCATGAGAATGTGAACATAGTGTCAATAAATGTGTGGAAATTATGAAGTTAATGAAAACAAATATTGCAAAAATAGTTGCCACTGTAAACAGAATGAATATCATAACGAGAATTATTATCAGTCATGGAATGAGGTACATCTATGCGTGCTCTGCCCCGCTCTGCCGGTACAGACGTTGCAGCCCAGTGTTTTTTAAACGCCCTGTTACGCGAAACGAAGGACTGGCGCTATCTCCCCGCAGCCGCAGCGGATGAGTTAGCGCACATTCATATTCCACTCTCTTCCTCCCAGGCCCTTCGGGTTCCGGTACGCTATTTCTCCCCAACCCAGCACCATCAGTACCGTTTCCCGGCAACGCTTATTCAGAGCGATAGCGACAGTGGTGACGCCGTCACTTTCACTCAACTGATTGATTTAATTCTTGAAAAACCCTCAGTAAAAGGCTCACTGGATGCCGATACGCTGACGCGTTTTAAACTGCGCGCGCTGGAAAGCCATACCCATACCTGGCAGGCGATTGATTTGCGCCACGGCTGGGCAACGCTGCGCGACAAGCCGCTGACGTTTGCCGAAGCGGAACAGGCGCTGCTGGTGGGCCACGCGTTTCACCCTGCGCCAAAATCCCACGAGCCATTCAACGAAACCGAGGCGCGCCGGTATCTGCCGGATTTCGGCTCCCGCTTCCCGCTGCGCTGGTTTGCCGTTGAGAGCACGCTCGTTGCCGGCGACAGCCTGAACGTCTCCCTGCGCGAGCGTCTGCTGCGCTTCGCCGCCCAGAGCGCGCCCGAACTGCTCGGCCACTTCACCGACACCCGCTGGCTGCTGCCGATGCATCCGTGGCAGGCCGACTATCTGCTGGAGCAGGACTGGTGTCAGCGTCTGGCGGCAAACGGTTCATTACAGGACCTGGGTGAAGCGGGCGCACAGTGGCTGCCCACCAGCTCCTCACGCTCGTTGTACAGCGAAACCAACAGCGACATGATTAAATTCTCCCTCAGCGTGCGCCTGACCAACTCCGTGCGCACGCTGTCGGTCAAAGAGGTTAAGCGCGGTATGCGCCTGGCGCGGCTGGCGAAAACAGAACGCTGGCAAGATTTACAGGCCCGCTACCCGACCATGCGCGTGATGCAGGAAGACGGCTGGGCGGGACTGCGTGATGAAAACGGCGTCGTTCAGGAAGAGAGCCTTATGGCCCTGCGCGTTAACCTGCTGTTTGACACGCCAGACACCCAGACCAACGTGCTGGTCAGCCTGACGCAGGCCGCGCCTGACGGCGGCGACAGTCTGCTGGCCGCAGCGGTACGCCGTCTTAGCCAGCGTCTGGATTTACCGCTCGCCCAGGCCGCCCGCTGCTGGCTGGACGCCTACTGCGACCGCGTGTTGCTTCCGCTGTTCAGCGCCGAGGCGGACTACGGTCTGGTGCTGCTGGCGCACCAGCAAAATATCCTCGTTGAGATGCAGCAGGATTTCCCCGTCGGGCTGATCTACCGCGACTGCCAGGGCAGCGCCTGGACCGAAGGGGCCGACGCGTGGCTGAAAGAGGCGGGCGAAACCGACGTGGAAAACCGCTTCGGTGAAAGCCAGCTGCTGCGCTACTTCCCTTATTACCTGCTGCTGAACTCCACCCTTGCGGTCACCGCCGCTCTCGCCGCCGCCGGTTTCGACAGCGAAGAGCACCTGATGTCCCGCGTGCGTGACGCGCTGGCCGGGCTGCGCACGACGGCGAAGCAGACCCGCTGCCTCGACTACGTGCTCGACAGCCCGACCTGGAACTGCAAAGGCAACTTCTTCTGCTACCTGCACGATCGCAATGAGAACACCATCGTCGATCCGGCGGTGATCTATTTCGACTTTAGCAACCCGTTTTACAAGGAGAAGGCGTGATGGCCATCGCGAATATCGTCCATTCCGGCTACGGCTTTCGCTGCACCGCAACGGAACAAAATCTGCCGCTGACGCTGGGTCTTGACGGCAGCGCGGTGCTGGAGCGTCTGACCGGGATCCCGGCCGGCTGGCTGGTGGAAGCCCTCGATCAGCTGTTTGTTGCCGCGCCCGCCCTGACCGGCATTACCCTGCCGTGGGCGGACTGGCAGGATGAACCCCAGGCGCAGGCGCTGTTTAGCCAGGCCCACGGGGATTATCTGGCGCGTGCAACCTTCTGGCAGCTGCCGCTGTGGCTGCAAGGCGAACGTCCGCAGGCAAGCGGTGGGATGCAGTTTGATGAGAGCCGCCAGCTGTACTTCCCGCTGCGTCCTCGTCGCCCGCAGGGCGAGGTGTATCGCCGTTACGATCCGCAAATCAAGCGCACTTTGAGCTTCCGCGTGGCGGACGTGGCGCTGGACGGCGAGCGTTTCACTCAATGGATGAATAACCCGCGCGTGAACGCCTTCTGGGAGATGGCGGGCCCGCAGGCCGAGCAGGAAAACTACCTGCGCCGCCAGCTTGACTCGACCTACTGCTACCCGGTTATCGGCTGCTTCGACGACCAGCCGTTTGGCTATTTTGAACTCTACTGGGCGGCAGAAGACCGCATTGGCCGTCACTACCGCTGGCAGCCGTTTGACCGCGGGCTGCACATGCTGGTGGGCGAAGAAAACTGGCGCGGCGCGCAGTATATCCGCAGCTGGCTGCGCGGCCTGAGCCACTATCTGTATCTCGATGAACCGCGCACCGCGCGCATCGTGGCCGAGCCGCGCTTCGACAACCAGCGCCTGTTCCGCCATCTGGCCTCCGCCGGTTTCGACACGGTAAAAGAGTTCGACTTCCCGCACAAGCGCTCGCGCCTCATCATGAGCCAGCGTCACCGCTTCTTCAGCGAGGTGGGCCTGTGAACGCGCTCTGGCAGAAAGTGAACCGCGAGATGGTGGCGAAGATCCTCGCGGAGCTGGAATACGAACGCACCCTGCGCGCTGAGCCGGTTTCATCGGACGGCTGGCGCATCGCCATGGGCAACGAGTCCTGGCAGTTTCGCGCCGCGCGCGGGATCTGGGGCTGGCTGCATATCGATCCGGACAGCCTGACCACCGCCAGCGGCGCCGCCGTGGAAGCGGAGAGCGCGCTGCTGCAGCTGGCGACGGTGCTGGAGATGAGCGACGCGCAAACGGCGGAGCACATGGAAGATCTCTACGCCACGCTGCGCGGCGACATGCAGCTGCTGCAGGCGCGTGAAGCGCTGGACGCGGACGCGCTGATCCACCTCGACCCGGACGAATTACAGTGTCTGATGAGCGGCCACCCGAAGTTTATTTTCAACAAAGGCCGCCGCGGCTGGGGTCTGGACGCGCTGCGCCAGTACGCGCCGGAATACCGCGGGCGCTTCCGCCTGCACTGGGTCGCCGTCCAGCGTGAACATCTGGTCTGGAGCAGCGACGCCGATTGCGACATTCACGCTCTGCTGGCCAGCACCATGGATGATGCCGAGCGCGCCCGGTTTGACGCTCGCTGGCAAGCGCTGGGTCTCGACGACGGCTGGCTGCCCGTGCCGCTGCACCCGTGGCAGTGGCAGCAAAAAATTGCCATTCATTTTCTTGCGCAACTGGCGCGCGGTGAAATGGTTGAGCTGGGCGAGTTTGGCGATGAGTACCTGGCCCAGCAGTCCCTGCGCACGCTCACCAACGCCAGCCGTCGCGCGCCGTATGACATCAAGCTGCCGCTGACCATCTACAACACCTCCTGCTATCGCGGCATTCCGGGCAAGTACATTGCCGCCGGTCCTCTGGCCTCGCGCTGGCTGCAGCAGCAGTTCGCCGCTGACGCCACGCTGATCCGCTCTGGCGCGCAGGTGCTGGGCGAACCCGCCGCCGGGTATCTGTCGCATCCGGGCTACGCGGCGCTGCCGAAAGCGCCCTACCGCTACCAGGAGATGCTGGGCGTGATCTGGCGCGAGAACCCATCCTGCTATTTACAGGACGGCGAACAGGCGGTGCTGATGGCGGCGCTAATGGAAACCGACAATGCCGGGCGTCCGCTGATCGACGCGTGGATTAAACGCTCGGGGTTAACCGCCGACGCGTGGCTGGAAAAGCTGTTCGAGGCAACGGTGATCCCGTTCTACCACCTGCTCTGCCGCTACGGCGTGGCGCTGATTGCCCACGGCCAGAACGTGACGCTGGTGATGAAGGACTACGTCCCGCAGCGCATCCTGCTGAAGGATTTCCAGGGCGATATGCGCCTTGTGGACGAGGATTTCCCACAGGCGCAGAGCCTGCCGGAGCAGGTAAAAGCGGTAACGGCGCGCCTGAGCGCGGATTACATCATCCACGACCTGCAAACCGGCAACTTTGTGACGGTGCTGCGCTTTATTTCACGCCTCACGCTGCAAAGCGGCGTCAGCGAAAACCGCTTCTATCAGATCCTCGCCGGGGTGCTGCAGCGCTATATGGCCGCGCACCCGGAGCTTGCGGAGCGCTTTGCGAAATTCGACCTGTTTAAGGCGCAGATTATTCGCGTGATCCTCAACCCGGTCAAACTGACCTTCTCCGAACACGACGGCGGCAGCCGCATGCTGCCGAACTACGTCACCGATCTTGATAACCCTCTTTTTCTGGCCTCCCGGGAGTCCGCGCAATGAAAACCTTTGATTTCATCGGCATTGGTATTGGCCCGTTTAACCTCAGCGTCGCCGCCCTCGCAGAAGGTCTGGACGGCTTTAGCTCGCTGTTCCTTGAGCGTAAACCGCACTTCTCGTGGCACCCGGGCATGATGGTGCCGGACTGCCACATGCAGACCAGCTTCCTGAAGGATCTGGTCAGCGCCGTGGAGCCGACCAACCGCCACAGCTTTCTGAACTACCTGGTGCAGCGCAAAAAGTTCTACCGCTTCCTGACCACCGAACAGCGCACCGTCTCCCGCGAAGAATTTGCGGACTACCTGTGCTGGGCGGCGGACAACCTCACCAATCTCGCCTTCAGCCAGCAGGTGCAGCAGGTGAGCTTTGATGAGAAAAACGGCCTGTTTGAGGTGGTGACCCAGCGCGACCGCTTCCTGGCGCGCCACGTCTGTGTGGGGATTGGCAAACAGATCAACCTGCCTGACTGCGTCACGGCGCAGGACGATACCTGCTTCCACGCCAGCGAGATGATGCTCCGCACGCCGGATCTCGCCGGCAAGCGCGTCACCGTTGTCGGCGGCGGCCAGAGCGGCGCCGACCTGTTCCTGAATATTTTCCGCGGCGAATGGGGCCAGCCGCTGAGCCTGAACTGGGTCTCGCGCCGCAATAACTACAACGCACTGGATGAAGCCGCCTTTGCTAACGAGTATTTCACGCCGGAGTACGTGGACAGCTTCTCCACGCTCGGTGAAGAGGCGCGTCGTCAGATGCTGCACGAGCAGAAGATGACCTCCGACGGCATCACCACCGAGTCACTGCTGGCGATTTACCGCGCCATGTACCACCGCTTCGAAGTGCTGCGTGAAAAACCCTGGGCGCACCTGATGCCGTCCCGCTCGGTGACAGCCCTGACGCGCCAGGAAAACGGTCAGCGCCTGAGCATACAGCATCACCTCGACGGCGGCCACGAGCAGCTGGAGAGCGACGTGGTGATTTTCGCCACCGGCTACCGCGCCGTGCAGCCCGCGTTCCTCGCACCGCTGTCTCACCGCCTGCATCTGGATGCGGACGAAGCGTTCTGCATTAACAACGATTTCACCCTCGAATGGGACGGTCCGCAGAGCAACCGCCTGTTCGCCGTGAACGCCGGGATGCACCGTCTCGGCATTGCCGAACCCCAGCTCAGCCTGATGGCCTGGCGCGCGGCGCGAATTCTGAATCGCGCACATGCCGACGAGCCGTTTGAACTGGCCACCACCCCTGGCGTTATCCACTGGCGGAGCACCACCAGCCCGGAGAGCAGCCAGGTTTTTAAATCGTTAGCAAAAACCACTGAGTACTGACACACACAATCAGGATCAACATAACAATGAAACGTTCTCATCTTTGGGTTTTAAATCCTTGCTTGCTTGCAATGCTTTCTACCTCTGCGTGGGCGGAAGAACAAAAGGAAGAAAATATCGTGGTCTCTGCCAGCCGCGCGCACCGCAGCGTGGCCGAGATGGCGCAGACCACCTGGGTCATTGAACGCTCTGAGATCGAGCAGCAGGTTCAGGGCGGGAAAGAGATTAAAGAGGTGCTGGCGCAGCTGATCCCGGGCATGGACGTCAGCAGCCAGGGGCGTACCAACTACGGCATGAACCTGCGCGGCCGCTCCATGATGGTGATGGTGGACGGCGTGCGCCTGAACTCGTCCCGCAGCGACAGCCGCCAGCTCGACTCCATCGACCCGTTCAACATTGACCGCATCGAAGTCATCTCCGGCGCCACGTCACTGTACGGCGGCGGCAGCACCGGCGGCCTGGTGAACATCGTCACCAAAAAGGGCCAGCCGGAGACCGAAGTTGAGTTCCAGACCGGAGCAAAAAGCGGGTTTAACAGCCACAATGACCACGATGAGAACGTGTCGGCTGCGGTCAGCGGCGGCAACGACAACGCCTCCGGCCGTCTGTCGGTGTCGTATCAGCGCTACGGCGGCTGGTATGACGGCAACGGCGATGAGGTGATCATCGATAACACCCAGACCGGCCTCCAGTATTCCGACCGTATTGATGTGATGGGAACAGGCACCCTCAACATCGACGATCACCAGCAGTTGCAGCTCACTACCCAGTACTACAAGAGCGAGTCCGACGGCAAGCATGGGCTGTATCTCGGGAAGAACTTCTCGGCGGTAACGGGCGATGCCACCGCGTACAACAAGGATAATCTCGACTCTGACCGCGTGCCGGGCACCGAGCGCCATCTGATTAACCTGCAGTACTCCAATACTGATTTCTGGGGCCAGGATCTGGTCGCGCAGATTTACTACCGTGACGAGAGCCTGACCTACTACCCGTTCCCGACCCTGACCAAAGGCGTGGTGAGCAGCATCGGCGCGTCGCAGCAGAAAACCGATTTTTACGGCGGCAAGCTGACGCTGAACAGCAAGCCGGTGGACGATTTGACGCTGACCTGGGGTGTTGATGCCGACCACGAAACGTTCGACGCCAACCAGCAGTTCTTTGACCTGAGCAAAGCGGCGGCGAGCGGCGGCATGGAGCTGGACAACGCCTACAACGTGGGCCGTTATCCGGGCTACAGTATCACCAACCTCGCTCCGTTCCTGCAGGCGAGCTACGACATTGACGCCATCACCCTGAGCGGCGGCGTGCGCTACCAGTACACCGAAAACAAGGTGGATGATTTTGTTGGCTACACCCAGCAGCAAGCCATCGCCACCGGGAAAGCCACCTCCGCCGACGCGGTGCCGGGCGGGAAAACCGATTACAACAACTTCCTGTTTAACGCCGGGATCCTCGGTCGTCTGACCGAACAGCAACAGCTGTGGTTTAACTTCTCCCAGGGCTTTGAAATTCCTGACCTGGCGAAGTACTACGGCTCCGGCACCTACCAACTCAGCAACGGCCACTATCGCCTGCTGAACAGCGTGAACGTCAACGACTCAACGCTCGACGGCATCAAGGTCAATGCCTACGAGCTGGGCTGGCGCTACACCGGTGACAACCTGCGCACGCAGGTCGCGGCGTATTACTCGCTCTCGGATAAAACCATCACCATCAACAAGACGGATATGACCATCAACCTGGAAGACGATAAGCGTCGTATCTACGGGATTGAAGGCCAGGTGGACTATTTCTTCACCGACAGCGACTGGAGCACCGGCGCGAACTTTAACGCCATCAAGTCTGAAACCCGCGAAAACGGTAAGTGGGAGAAGCTGACGGTCGACAGCGCCAGCCCGTCGAAAGCCAGCGCATGGGTGAACTGGGCGCCGGGCGACTGGACCCTGCGCGTGCAGAGCACGCAGACCTTTGACGTGTCTGACGCTGACGGCAAGAAGATCGATGGCTATAACACGGTCGATTTCCTGGGCAGCTACGCCCTGCCGGTGGGGAAAGTCAGCTTCAGCGTGGAAAACCTGCTGGACAAAGACTACACCACCGCCTGGGGCCAGCGCGCGCCGGGACTGTATAGCCCAACCTACGGTGCACCGGGCCTGTACACCTACAAAGGCCGAGGACGTACGTTTGGTCTGAACTACTCCGTACTGTTCTGATCCTTCGCGCCGCCTGCGGGCGGCGCATTTCGTTGTGTAATTTCAACGCGAATTTGCTATAAAATCAGCGATTTGCTGAAATAGTCGGCAAACGAACAAAAAGCGCGTTTTCACCCTTTGACAAGGCGTACCGAGGTCGATAATATGCGCCTCGTTCACACGATTCCTCTGTAGTTCAGTCGGTAGAACGGCGGACTGTTAATCCGTATGTCACTGGTTCGAGTCCAGTCAGAGGAGCCAAATTTGAAAAGCCTGCTTTTGAAGCAGGCTTTTTGCTTTTCTGCGTCTCTGATGCTAACTCAGAATTGCATCCAGCCTGGCAAGCACTTCATTTATAACAGCATCAGGTATGCGTTCCAGCCGCATGCCGTTTCGGGCAGCCATATCAATAGTTCTGGGCTGGTCGCAGCGAATAACGCCCATCGTTTTTGTCCCCGCCCCTTCCAGTGAAACGGTGAAACCTGCCGTGCGAGCAAAGTTACCGCCGCTGGTGACGGGAACCACTACCGGTAGCCGGGTCAGCTTGTTAAACGATGCCTTCGACACGATGAGAACCGGACGTTTTCCGCTTTGCTCGTGGCCTGCAATCGGATCCAGTGAAACAAGCCAGATTTCCCCTCTGTCCATTTACAGGATCTCCTTTCCTACCGCAGGCGCATCAATCCATTCCCGATCCTCTTCACTCATTTCAGCGTGCGGATCGCACTGCGCCAGCAGCTCCTCAAGCGAATAATGAGGCCGTTTTTGGGGTTCAATGATCAGGCAGCCATTGTTAATGGTCATGCCGACTTCGCTGTCCGTCGACAGCTCCAGCGTTTTCAGCACGGCGGGAGGAACCGCCAACATGATGGATCCGCCGACCTTTTTCAGGCGAGTTTTATACATAGCGCACCTCCTAATATTATATTTTAATATAACATTTATGCCAGGAGATGCGCAGTTATTCATCAGATTCATGGTGATTTCCTTTTCGTAATTAAGTGGGCAGAGAGCCGTTATCCATCGAAGGGCAGCGCTGGTGGGAACGAATTGCGTCACTAAGAAGGCTGATAATAAAAAACTGTTTTTACGGTTAAAAGAATTATGGCGGATCGGATAAACGAAATGCGAGGCGGCTTCCGCATCGGGAGCATTGTGGGGGCCAGGCTAAGGTCAACCCCCATCATGGCTTCATAACAATACGGCCAAGCGGTTTCGCTGTCTCGGCGTATTCATGGGCCGCGGCAGCGTTAACCAGGGGGAAGATGCGGTCAATGACAACCCTGATGCGCCCTGCCGCTACAGCCTGCAACATCTCGTCCACGCTTGCCCGAACCTCAGGCCTTTCAAAAAGGGGGCCCATGAATACCCCCATGAGCGTCTGGTTAGACTGCATTGCTGGCCATAAGTCGGCTGTAAGGCTGCCACCGCCCGCATTACCGACGAAAACAAGACGCCCTTCCGGCGCGAGTGCAGAAAGCGACGCAGGCAACGTCGTCCCTACCGGATCGATGACGAGGTTAACACCGGTGCCACGAGTGACCTGTCGGACACTCTCCACGACGTTATTCTCTACACGATCCACAACATGATCGGCTCCCAGTTCCAGCAATCGGTTTTTTCGCTGCGTTCCGCTTGCCACGGCGATGACCGTCGCGCCAGCTTGTGAGGCAAGCTGAACGGCCGCGAGCCCCACGCCACCCGCTGCTGCCTGAATCAGAACGGTTTCTCCGTGCCGGAGCATGCCTCGTGTGAAGAGGCAGTGATATGCGGTTCCAAAGGAGATCGGTACCACCGCCGCTTCTGCTGCATCCACTCCGTCTGGTATAAGCCAGGTTCGTTCCGCAGGCACAGCCCAACGTTCCGCATGCGATCCCTGCATGCTAAAAGCAGTCACTCTGTCTCCAACCTTGCGGCTACGGACTTTCGAGCCGACGGCAACCACCGTCCCCGCGGCCGCGTAGCCAACAATCCATGAAGGAAAAGGCGGCGGAGTTGAACGTCGGTTGATCAGATCTCCCCCTTCAATTGAGATAGCCTCGACTGAAATCAGCACATCGTCAGCCCCTGCGACCGGATCCGGAACATCGACATATTGCAGGACGCCGGGAGCGCCTTCCACGTCATAAACCGCTGCCTTCATAAATTTTCCTCTGTCTCGTCTTTTGACCGTCAGAAAGATCCGTAACGCTCAGGGTAGCCTGGCAATCACCTTTATCTCAAACTGGAATCCGTACAGCCACGTCACGCCGATCCCGGTCAAGGTTGGGTGAGGTGCTTCCCCCCAGTATTCTGGCAGGACACTCCAGATAGCGTCGAGGTTTGACTCGGGATCGACAACAAAAAGGGTAACGTCAACCACGTCATCGAACGTGCAGTCCGCAGCCGTGAGAACAGCATTAAGGTTATCAAACGCCAGACGGATCTGCGCTTTTATATCCTCTTCAGGCGAACCATCTTCCCGGCTACCCACCTGCCCCGAAACAAACAAGAAGCCATTAGATTTGATGGCGGGTGAATAGCGATTGCGCTCATAGAGCGCCTGGCGTCCGAAGGGAAAAACGGCTTCGCGTATTGTCATATTTGTACCTTTGTAATGGGGCGAACTCTGCCCGGTGAACGTAAAGAGACTTTACAGCTGCTGAAGCAGAGGGATAAACAGGCGACTTTGTTCATCATTGTTTGTAATATCCAAACAATCGGTGAAAAGAGAGGACATGGGATGGATCGTATTGATGCGATGCGCGCCTTTGCTCGCGTGGTGGAGGCAGGCAGCTTCACTAAGGCTGCCCAAACGCTTCATATGAGCAAAACCACGGTGACGCAGCTTATTCAGCAGCTGGAAGCGCGCCTGCGCGTCAAGCTGCTCCATCGCACCACCCGCAGGCTCGGCGTCACTCCCGATGGCGCGGTCTACTACGAGCGCGTTATCCGCCTGCTGGCGGACATGGAAGATGCAGAAAACTGCCTGTCCAGTGCGGCGATGACGCCCAGGGGACGCCTAAGGGTGGATGTGCCCACTCCTCTCGCCCGCCTTGTGCTGGTGCCCGCGCTACCGGCTTTTCACGCGCGCTACCCTGATATCCAGTTCGACATGGGCGTAAGTGACCGGGTGGTGGATCTGATTGGCGACAACGTGGATTGCGTCCTGCGGGGTGGCGAAATCAACGACCAGTCCCTGATCGCACGCCATGTCGGCGATTTGCAAATCGGTGTTTACGTTGCACCGAGTTATGTGGAACGCCTTGGCGCCCCCGCGCATCCGCGAGAGCTGGAAAACACGGACCATCGCATCGTGGGATTCTTGTCCTCACGCACCGGTAAGATTGATCCTCTGGTGCTGCACGGTGAGAGTGAACGTATTGAAATTACGGGCAGCTATGTGCTTGCAGTGGATGATGGCAATGCTTACCTCGAAGCTGGACTAGCGGGATTGGGCGTGATTGCGCTGCCGGTCTATATGGCGGCAGCACATCAGGCTCGCGGTGCCTTGATTCCGCTATTTGAACGCTGGCGTATTGCTCCAATGCCCCTGTACCTGGCATTCCCGCCTAACCGCCACGTCAACGCTAAAATGCGCGTTTTTATTGACTGGATCGTTGAGTTGATGCAGCAGCATGTCCCCACAACTTACAATAAGTGACGACATCCCTGCCCCCCTGATTCGGCAGCGCTACCTGGCAAGCCCGAACCTAAATCTGATAATCAATCGCCACTTCTTCCGGCTCCATTACCTGGCGTTTGATCTCATCCACCGACAGCCCGGCATTGCACAGCTCGATAAAGCGCCACACATAGTTGCGCTGCAGCTGCCCGCGCTTCAGGCCCAGCCAGACGGTGTTGGCGTCAAACAGATGCCGCGTGTCAAGACGCACCAGGTTCCCGTCTTCGCGTTCGCCGCTGGACTGTTCCGCCACCAGGCCAATGCCCAGACCCAGCTCGACGTAGGTTTTGATCACGTCAGAATCCTGCGCGCTCAGCACGATGTCCGGCGTTAACCCTTTACGATTGAAGGCCTCGTCAATTCGCGAGCGTCCGGTTATGCCCTGGCGATACGTAATCAGCGGCCATTTCGCGATCGCTTCCAGCGTCAGTGGTGAAACCTGATTCAACGGATGATCGAGCGGGAGCAACAGGCTGTGGTACCAGCGGAACCAGGGAAAGGCCACCAGCAGCGGGTCGTTGCTCAATCGCTCGCTGGCAATGCCGATATCTGCCCCACCGTTTTGCAGCAGCCCTTCAATTTCCTGCGGCGTGCCCTGGATAAGCTCCAGACGGACGTCAGGGAAAAGTTCGCGGAAGGCTTTGATTACCGGCGGCAGGCTGTAGCGCGCCTGGGTGTGGGTGGTGGCGATGGTGAGCACGCCGGAGGCATCGTTGGTGAAGAGATCCGCCAGGCGACGCACGTTGCTGGCCTCGTTGAGGATCCGCTCAGCGATGGCGAGCAACGCTTTACCGGGCTCCGTCATGCCGAGCAGGCGCTTGCCGCGGCGGATAAAGATCTCTATGCCCAGCTCCTCTTCCAGCTCGCGGATATGGCGGCTGACGCCGGACTGAGAGGTATAAAGCATATTGGCGACCTCGGTCAGGTTGTAGTCCCGCCTGGCCGCCTCACGGATAATTTTAAGTTGCTGGAAATTCACGATTCACTCCGGCGCATCTGACATAGCTCTATTGTTAGAGTCAGCCGTGCTGCAGAACAAATAATAAAAACCAGCATCTTATGCTTTTCTGGAATATCAGCTCACGAGCTGGAGCTCACGGTTCTCAAGCGACGGCTTGCTGACCAGCGACATTAAAATCTCTTTTACCGCCTGCGCCTGAGGCGACAGCGAGCCGCGAGCGGACATGTTCAGTGACAGCGGCAGGCTCATCGAAGGCGTGGTGATCCGCGCCATCCAGCCGTTTGCCGCACCGCACAGCGAGCGCGCGGCGGATTCCGGCAGTACGGTGACGCCCATTCCGCTGGCAATGGCCGCGGTCAGCGTGGAGATTGAGTCGATTTCGCCGATGATTTTGGCCGTCAGGCGGCGCAGGGAGAACGCTTCGTCCACGCGCACGCGCACGGCGCTGTAGTCGCGCGGCAGATAGAGGTTCATCTCTGCCACGGCGGTAAGATCGACGCTCTGGCCCGGACAGTCGCGGGTGCCCACGAGGTAGAGATCTTCCTTGAGCAGCGGCTGGCTGGTGATCCCGGCAACCGGGGAGCGATCGTAAAGGACCGCCATGTCCAGCTGGCCGTTGAGCAGCTTGTCATTCAGTACAGAACCACTGTTTTCATGCAGATAGACCAGCACTTCGGGAAGCTCAGCGCGCACGGCCTGCAGAAGCGGCATAGTGATAGAGGACGCCGCCGTTCCCGGCGCCAGCCCGATAGAAACGTGCCCGCTCAGGGTCTGGCCCACGTTGTTCACCGCCAGCTGCGCCTGTTCACACTGACGCAGGATAGTGCGGGCGTGGGTATACAGGATCTTGCCTGCTTCCGTTGGCGTGACGCCGCGTTTGGTGCGGATCAGTAACTGCTGATCCATCTCGCCTTCCAGAGTAGCCACCTGCTGGCTCAGCGCAGGCTGCGCGATGTGCAGCACTTCTGCCGCTTGAGTCAGGCTGCCGATATCGACGATTTTTACGAAGTATTTCAGTCGTCTTAAGTTCATTTTGCCCCCTGTTCGAAATGCATTGCCGGAACCGGCTGTCGTTGTTGAACAGGTTTTGCAATATGAATGCCACTTTTACCGCGCGGTCTGAATTGTTCGCTAACCGCCTGAAAATAAGGAAACCTAATCATGGAGGGGGGATTTATTACTGAAACAGCAGTTTACGATCTGCCCCATTAGAGGTATATCCGCACCATTACGGTGCATTCCGCTGTCAAAAACATCATTTTGCCGATTTTGTCAGCAAACGATCAAAAGGCGTTGATCCACCCTTTGACAAGGCGAACGCAGGTCGATAATATGCGCCCCGTTCACACGATTCCTCTGTAGTTCAGTCGGTAGAACGGCGGACTGTTAATCCGTATGTCACTGGTTCGAGTCCAGTCAGAGGA